>JBKPEY010000378.1:0-3921 GCA_046744405.1 Actinomycetota bacterium | reverse complement strand
CAATCCCTTGTCGACCGGGCCGCGACACACCGAACCCATTTACCCCAGACGGTGGTGGCAAGCGGACAGGTGCTGACAGGATTGCCCAGGCGGTACCACTGCGGTACGCGTCCATCCGAATCACATGAGAGCAGGTGCACCGTGCCAGAAGACCAACCCGTACTCAACACCCTTGCTGAGATCACCGCTGTGTCGGTGGACCGGGGCATCCTGGACGCGCGCGAGCACATGCTTGCTCGGCTGGCTGCACTCGTGGCAATGGACGCTCCGGCCGCGTCGTATGTGTTGAATGTAGAGCCGTCCGCCGAAGTGGGGCTGACAGTTGAGGATGTACAAGGTCTCTTGATCGCAATAGCGCCGATAGTCGGTACGCCCCGGGTGGTGTCAGCGGCTGGGAAGATCACGGACGCTCTCGGCTTTGTGATCGATGTCGCGATTGCCGAAGCCGAGCTAGAGGCTGAACTCGAAGCGGACGAGAGTTTGTAGCCGAAGCTCGACTCGACGCAGAGCCTGGGCCGGGGCCGGAAGCCCGCTAGGAATGTCCTTGTCCGGGCGGCCGGGCGCCTGGACCACGTCGTCCAGTATCACGCTGGTGCGATGTCGCGGAGGACGTCGCCTGCGCTGATGGCGGCGAGTTGTTGATCATCACCGACCAGTCGGACGCTCGCGTGTTGGAGGTGCGGATGGCCGAGCAAGATCCGGGGCCCGGGCTATTGCCGATCGTTGGTTGGCTTCGCTCGTATAACCGAAGCTGGCTGCGCGGGGACCTGATCGCGGGAGTGACGGTTGCTGCCTTGATCGTGCCCAAGAACTTGGGCTACGCAGAAATCGCGGGCATACCGGTGCAGAACGGCCTTTATGCGGCAGCGGCGGGTGCCATCCTGTATGCGATCTTCGGCACGTGTCGGCAGATCTCGATGGGTCCCAGTTCAGGGCTCGCGGCTGTTGCCGCGAGCGCGGTGTTCGCCGCCGGAATCACCGATCAAGCCGAGGTTGCCGCTTTTGTTGCCGGTATCACGTTGGCGTCAGGAGCGCTGTTTCTGCTGCTGGCGGTGTTCAAGATGGGCTGGATCGCACAGTTTCTCTCGCGGGCAGTAGTGACCGGGTTCCTTTTCGGAGCCGCAATTGATGTTGTGATCGGTGAGCTGCCCAAGATCACCGGGACCACGGTGGAAGGGTCGAACTCTCTACGGGAGTTCTTCTTGTGGCTTGGCACGCTGGGTGATACGCAGTGGCCGACCTTGCTGGTCGGTGGCGCCGCACTTGTTGTCGTGTTTGGTCTCCGGATCATCGCCCCGCGCGTCCCTGGTGCGCTCGTTCTAGTTGTCGGCGGCCTTCTGGCAAGTTGGTTTTTCAACCTTGGTGATCATGGCGTGGCCCTGGTCGGTGAAGTCCCCAGAGGATTGCCGCATCTTGAACTCCCTAATGGCCCGTTACTTTGGGATCATGCTGCCATCGTTGCGATGGCAGCGGTTGCCCTTATGCTTATTGGCTTTTCACAGACAGCAGGCGACGCGCGCGGGTTCGCGATCAAGCATCACTATCAGGTCGATCTCAATCAGGAGTCGGTGGCGCAGGCCCTCACGAATACCGGAGCCGGACTCTTCCAAGGCATGCCGGTATCAACCAGTCTTTCAGCGAGTTCCTTAAATGATCATTCCGGCGCGAAGACCGGTCTGGCATCCATGATCTCCGGAGTGACAGTGCTGTTGACGCTGCTTGTACTTGCACCACTGTTCTCCGACCTGCCGAAAGCAGTTCTCGCAGCGGTGATCACTGAGGCTGTCGTGATGGGCATGATGAACGTCCCTGAGATGCGGCGGCTGGCGCGTGTTCAGCGCTTTGACTTCTGGGTTGCAATCACAGCGATCCTGGCGACGTTGATATTTGGCGTGCTAACTGGAGTCATCATTGGCATCGCGCTGTCGCTGCTATGGCTGATCGCTGTGACGACACGGCCAAACATCGCCGTTCTTGGTCGCGAGCCCGGCACCCAGGTCTACCGCGACATCGCCAAGCATCCCGACGACGAGCAGCTTCCTGGCATCGCCATCGTCCGGCTCGATGGCGACCTCTTCTTCGCGACGGCCGACGCTTTTGAAGATCGAATTCGCGAGATCATTCACTCTTCGAGCGAACTCACAGCGCTGGTGCTCGACTGTGAGGGAATCAACTTCGTCGACTCGCAGGGCTCGGCAAAGATGGCCGAGATCGCACAACTGGCTGAGGAGTCCGAACTCACACTTCGACTCGCTCGCGTGAAACCCGCTGTGGCCGCAACTTTGGAGAGGGATGAAGTGCTGGAACGGATACCGACCGAACACATTCACGGCAATGTCGATCGAGCTGTTCAGACGCACCTAGAGGGCCGCTCCGGCGAAACTCGCTCGGAGCAAACCGGCTGAACCCGGCGGTGTGTGTCGCGATTACGCCAGCTGTGTCGTCGCGGCGCGAGCAACACCTAACCGATCGTCCCACTGGCGGATCATGAGCAGCCACGGCTCGTCATCAGGAGCGTTGTCGCGAAGGGCTCACGAGCCGACGCAGCGTCGGCTCGGGGTGTTCGACCGGCTCGATATCGGCTCGATGACTGGCTGCATACCGTCCCGCTAACGGTTGTGCGGTCAGTCCGTGGAGGACAACGCTGAGCAAGACGGTGAGGCTAATGGTCGCGACGATCTCATCGATCGGCCCGGGCACCCCTTGCAGGTCTTCGAGGGCGATCAGGGCGAAGACAATGGAAGCGAGTCCCCGCGGGCCGAACCAGCCAATGAAGAACACCGTGGACCAGTCCATCCGCGCGCCGAGCAGGGAAATCGCCACCGGCAGCATGCGGATCACCGTCAGGCTCAACACGGCATAGAAAACGATGCCCCAGCTCCAATCGGCGGCGATGTCGGGGACCGCCAGAGCACCGAACAGCAGCCAAGAGATCATCGATGCGAGGCCGCAGGTCTGCTCGACGTAGTAGACCTCTTTTTCCCCACCTCGCGCTGTGACAGCACCGAATGCGCTCCCTGCCACGAACGCCGCGACGAAACCGTTGGCGGCGATAAGCATCGCCAAGAGGAAGGCGAGCAGCGAGAGCGCCAGGACGGAGGGGCCCGAGAACTCTTCGGAACTCCAACCTCGCTGCCGAGCCAAGCGCAGCAACATTCCACCGAGTGCGCCCAGCACGGCGCCCGCGATTGCACCCAGAAGCAGGCCCAGCAAGGCATGACCGGGACCTTCATGGCCAACACCGGCCTGGGCGGTAATGGCCACGAGTGCCAGGGTGACGACGGGGGTGGCTATTCCGTCATTAAGCCCGCTTTCCACGTTGAGCGTCTGCCGCACTCGGTAAGAAACCCGCCGATCCGACATCACCGCCGAGCCAAGGGCCGCGTCGGTCGGTGCGAGCGCGGCGCCGAGGAGTAACGCATACCAAGGGCTCACGCCTAGAACACCGATCGCGGCCAGCGTTCCGAACGCGGTCGTCAGCGGCATGCCTATTGCGAGTAGCCGGACATAGTGGCCCAGGTCTTCTTGCAACTCCGAAAGTCGTACCCGGCTGGCGTCTGCGAACAGCACCCAGACAAGAGTTACCTCAGCAATGATCTTCGTCGAATGAGGATCAGGCTCGAGATCGATCAACTTCAGGCCCTCGGCCATCAGAAGGCCGATCGCGACAAAGAAGATGGGCGTTGAGATGGCTGCCGCCCTCGCCGAGATTATTCCCCATGCAAATACCGCCGCCAGGACCAATGAGAGCGCCGCAATGTCCACGTTATGTATCTCCACGTTCAATCGACGGCGCCACATTTGAGACCACAGCCAAGAACGCCGGCGCCAAGCTTGGGGCGAGGCCGGCGTTCGCCCTGGTCAGGCTGGCGGTGGCGGCGGGATTTGAACCCGCGGAGGGTTGCCCCTCACGCGCTTTCG
>JBKPEY010000389.1:0-6446 GCA_046744405.1 Actinomycetota bacterium | reverse complement strand
CAGTCGGGCCGGCGTCCAGGTCAGATAGCGATGCAGCGCCTGGACAGTCTCGTCGACATCGGCTTCCGGCTGCAGCGCTCCACGATTGCGAAGGTTGTCGAGCCAGGCCTGGCGGTCGGCTTCATCGGCTTCCAGCTCTTCGTCCAGCGAGCGAGTCAGAATTCCCAGCTGATCACGAAGTCGGACGTGATCACCGAGTAGGTATCCAGCCGTTGGCGGCAGATCATGGGTGGTGACCGAGGCCAGGCAGTACTCCCGCCACTTCTCCGGCGGCAGTGGCATACCATCGCCATCCCAGTCGAATTCGAACCACAAGATCGAAGTTCCGAGGATGCCGCGCTCTCGCAGATAGTCCCGGACCCAGGGTTCGACTGTGCCGAGGTCCTCGCCAACCACGACAGCACCCGCCCGATGGGCCTCCAGCACGAGAATTCCGATCATGGCCTCATGGTCGTAACGAACATAGGTCCCGCGGGTGGGATGCGCACCCCGGGGAATCCACCACAAGCGGAATAGACCAATGACATGATCAACACGCAGGCCACCGGCATGTCGCAAGATCGTGGAGACCATTTCGCGAAACGGCGCATACCCGGTTGCGGCAAGCCGATCGGGGCGCCACGGCGGCTGATTCCAAGTCTGACCTTGCTGGTTGAACGGATCTGGCGGACAGCCGACCGAGACATTTTCGGCGTAACTGTCCCGCAAGCTCCAGGCATCAACACCCCGCGTACTTATTCCAACGGCAAGATCATGCATCACCCCAAGCGCCATGCCAGCACGTACGGCGGCTTGCTGGGTCTCAGCCAGCTGCTCCTCCAGGAGCCACTGCAGCCAGCTGTGAAAGTCGATCTCGGCGGCGTTCGCAGCAGCGAAGGCAGCAACCGCTGGAGACTGCGGATCCTGCAGCTCGGTTGGCCACTCTTTGAAATTTGGCCCATGCTCCTCCACCAACGCCGCCCAGGCTGCATAGCGCTGCAGTCCAGACCCTGCACGGTGCCGATATGCCGCTAGCGAGGCCTCCCGTCCCGGCGTGCGAGGCACTGAGAAGATGATCTTGAGTGCTTCGCGTTTGGCGTCCCATGATCGATCACGATCGATCTGAGTGGAATCAGCAAGATCGCTGAGCAGCTGGCTCTTGATCTTGTCGATGTCCTCGCGCTGCTTCGGGCTTGCTACCGCGTACTCAACAATTCGTTCCAATCGCAGATAGAGCGGGTTGGCAAAGCGTCGACTGCTCGGCAGGTACGGTGACGGCTCCATCGGCGGCACCGGCTCTGCCGCATGCAGAGGGTTGATCAGCACGAAATCCGCCTGGTGTTCGGCTGCTGACCATACGGCGAGGTCCTCAAGATCTGTTAAGTCGCCGACTCCCCACGACTGCTGGGATCGGACGCTGTACAACTGAGTCGCGAATCCCCAACCGCGGTGTTGTCCCATCCGTTCGGGAAGACCGACCCAGAGCGGCGTGATGATCAAGAGCATCGACGCCTGCCGATCGCCGCTGACCGCCTTCAGCAGGTGATACCCGAATGGCAAATCATCGGGAATCTCGAACGAGGCCTCGCCAACCCAGCCCTTCTCGATCTGGCGTGGCGGGGTCCAGTTCTCCAGTTGTCGTAACTGGTGCCGACTCTCGCCAGTCTCGAGCTCGATCCAGACATTGACCGGATCCCCATGCGGCACGTGCACCCACACCGAAGCGGTGCGTCGTTCGCGGATGACCATGCAGGGCGGCAACATCTGGGTCCAGGGATAGCGGTGATGGTTCGCCAATGCTGCCGCGGCAGCCTCAGGTGTGGACGCGTCAATGTCGAGAGCCGCGAGCACGGCGACCACTGTCTCCCGGCTGACGGGGACGTGCCGGCCTTGCCAGTCCCAGTACTCAGTAGCGACACCGAATGCCTCAGCCAGGTCGTAAAGGGCGGGGTCTAGTTCAGCCACGGCGCCCATCTTGGCAGGAACCACACCCTGGGCGTTCAACCACCAGGAACAAACAGGTACATGATCAGCCATGCCACCGGCGCAGCGACCAGCAGCGAGTCGAGCCGATCCATGACTCCGCCGTGTCCCGGCACGAAAGAACTCATGTCCTTGATCCCAATATCTCTCTTGATGACCGATTCGATCAGGTCACCGCACGTACCCACAACCACCAAGCTGATGCCGAGAATGATGCCCACCCAGAACGGCACATGTAGCGCAAAGATCGCCATGCAAATGGCCGCTGTGGTACCCAAGATCAGCGACCCGGCAGCGCCTTCCCATGACTTCTTGGGACTGATCTTGGGTGCCATTGGATGCTTGCCGAACAGCACTCCCGCGATGTAACCCCCGGTATCGCTCATCAGCACGATCAAAAAGAAGGTCACCAGACGAGTACCGCCCTGTGCCTCGGCAAGCATCAAGGCCGCGAAGGAGCCGAGCAGCGGCACGTAGGCAATGATCAGCAGACTGGCAGCAGCATCGCGGACAAACCCTGCAACGCCCTTCCGCATCCGCCAGATCAAGCTGGCCAGTACTGTCAGAGCCAGCGAGGCCAGGAGCACGCTCGTCGTAGAGAAGATCACGGGCTCGTGACGGCCAGCGAAATAAGAGCCAAATGAGATCGCCACGCTACCGACAGCAATCGGAATGATCGCGGATGTCATGCCCTGCTTTTTCAGCGCCTCATGCAGCTCTACAGACGCCAGCACCAACGCGACGGCGACCAATACAACGAAGGCGGGCTTGAAGTAGAGCAAGCTGAGTACGAGGTAGGCGCCAAAGCCGACCCCGATGCCTATCGCCGCCGGCAGGTTGCGGCCGGCGCGGCCGTGCGTGTTCGCCGGCGCGGCCGGGGACTCAGCCATCACACCTCGAGTAGTTCGGATTCCTTGTGCTTGAGGACATCGTCGATGGCGTCGGTGTGCTTCCTCGTGGCAGCATCGAGCTGCTTCTCGGCACGTTGCACTTCATCCTCACCGACTTCCTTGTCCTTGACCATCCGGTCGAGGGCCTCTTTGGCGGTACGGCGAGCACCTCTGACCGAGACCCGGGCCTCCTCAGCCTTGTGCCTGGCGAGCTTGATGTATTCCTTACGCCGTTCCTCGGTGAGCTCTGGCAGGACGATCCGGATGGTGTTGCCGTCGTTGGAGGGATTGACGCCGAGATCTGAGTTGCGTATTGACTTCTCGATGCCGCTCAAGGCGGTCTTGTCGTACGGCGTAATCAGCATCACTCGAGCGTCTTGTGCATGGAAAGTAGCCAATTGCTGCAGTGGTGTGGGCGCGCCGTAATAGTCGGCGGTCAGCTTGGCGAAGATCGCCGGATGAGCTCGACCGGTACGAATGGTTGCGAACTCTTCCTTGGTGTACTCGACTGCATTCGCCATCTTGATCTCGGCTTCGCGCATGATGTCGGCGATCACAGGTGTTCTTTCTCCTTAGGCGTGGACGATCGTTCCGATCTTCTCACCCGACACCACGCGGACGATCGTGCCATCGGTATCCAGACTGAAAAAGATCATCGGCAGCTTGTAGTCGCGGGCCATGCTGATCGCTGTCGCATCGGCAACCTTGAGGTTTCGCGCTAGGTACTCGTCGTAGGTCAGCTCGTCGAACTTGATCGCATCCGGGTGATTGCGCGGATCAGCTGAATAGACCCCGTCAACACCCTGCTTACCCATCAGCAGCACCTCGGCGCTGATTTCGAGAGCCCGCTGCGCCGCGACGGTGTCGGTGGAGAAGTACGGCATGCCCGAGCCGGCACCGAAGATAACTACCCGACCCTTCTCAAGGTGCCGCTCGGCACGGCGTGGAATGTAGGGCTCAGCCACTTGTCCCATAGTGATCGCGGTCTGTACCCGTGTTTGAACGCCCACCTTCTCCAAGAAGTCCTGTAGAGCCAGGCAATTCATGACCGTGCCCAACATGCCCATGTAATCGGCCCGGTCACGTTCCATCCCGTGCTGCTGCAGTTCGGCACCCCGGAAGAAGTTGCCACCACCAACCACAACCGCCACCTGGACGCCCATCTGAACCACGATGGCAATCTGCTTGGCCAAGCCAGCGACGACATCGGGGTCGACGCCGACCCTGCCGCCACCGAATACCTCACCCGAGAGCTTCAGCATCACGCGCTTGTACGGACCGTTCACCCGTCGGGTTCCCCTCTCGTAGTTCGGATCTGCTCGCGCAATGCCGACGCTTGAGCTCGATATAGCCCGCCAACCGGCGCGTCCTACTTACCCGCCGGCCGCCTCGAATCGTACGAATCGCAGCACCTTGATCCCGGCCTCATCGAGCTGCTTTCCAAAAGCGATCTTGTTGTCGATCACTGAAGGCTGATCGAGCAGCGCGACGTCTTTGAAGTAGGCGTTGAGCCGGCCTTCGACGATCTTGGGAACAGCTTGCTCCGGCTTGCCCTCTTCCTTGGCCGTCGCCTCGGCGATCCGTCTTTCATTCGCCACGACTTCGGCAGGCACGTCGTCACGGCTGACGTACTGGGGCCGCATGGCGGCAATCTGCATAGCGGCGCCCCTAGCTGCAGTCGCGTCGGAGCCCTCGTATTCGACGAGTACTCCGACCTGCGGAGGTAGGTCGG
The DNA here is from genome assembly GCA_046744405.1 of Actinomycetota bacterium. Lineage (GTDB taxonomy): Bacteria > Actinomycetota > Actinomycetes > Propionibacteriales > Propionibacteriaceae > Microlunatus. The sequence continues at coordinate 1,862 of JBKPEY010000389.1, read as the reverse complement.
AGGCGCGGCGGTGCAGATACACCGCGGTCTGGCCGTCGAAGTAGGCGGCCGCACTGACTTCGAGCTTCTCACCGATCTTGGCCGCCAGCTCGTCAACCGCCTCTTGGACGGTCTGGCCCGACTGCAGCACTGCCGCGTTTGCAGCGTCGATACTGTCGGCCTTACTCGCCGCAACGGCTTTCACCGCATCTGCCGCCAATGCCTGGAATGCCTGGTTCTTTGCCACGAAATCAGTCTCGGCTCCCAGCTGGAGCAACGCACCGTCGACGGAGGCCACTAGTCCGTTGGTTGCCGATCGTTCTGCGCCGCGCTTGGCCGCTTTAGCCTGGCCGCTGACCCGCAGAATCTCGATGGCCTTGTCAAAGTCGCCATCAGCCTCGGTCAGCGCCTTCTTGCAGTCCATCATGCCTGCGCCGGTCGCGTCGCGAAGGTTCTTTACTTCAGCAGCGGAAATCGTTGCCATGAGTTGGATGGTCCTCGTTCTCGTATTGATTCAGACGTCTTAGCTGTGGGTCGACCCTGTTGTCGGGTTATAAACGTTTTCCGGGTCTGGATTGTCAGACTGCAGCTCTATATCGATCTCGCGGTCCGCTTCCTCCTCGGCTTCGATAGCCGCTTCCTCCGGCTGCTCCTCGCCCGGCACTGGAGCGGCGTCGGGCGCTGGCTCCTCGTGCGGGGCCGACGGTGCCGGTTCCTGGGAGGCGGCAAGCAGCTCACGCTCCCAGTCCGGCATCGGCTCGAGCTCAGCTTCAGCTCCAGTCTGGACGCCCGAGCGTGCCATGAGCCCATCGGCAACGGCATCCGCGATCACTCGGGTGAGCAGAGAGACCGAGCGAATGGCGTCGTCGTTACCTGGGATAGCGAAATCGACCTCGTCGGGGTCACAGTTAGTGTCCAGAATGCCGATTACGGGTATCCGCAGCTTGCGAGCCTCGTCGACTGCCAGGTGCTCTTTCTTGGTGTCGACGATCCAGACCGCCTGCGGAGTTCTGGTCATATCCCGGATCCCGCCCAGGGTCCGCTCGAGCTTTTCTTTCTCTCGGCGCAGTCCGAGCAGCTCTTTCTTGGTCAATCCGGATGCAGCGATATCGTCGAAGTCCAATCCCTCGAGCTCCTTGAGCCGCTGGATCCGCTTGATAACTGTGTGAAAATTCGTCAGCATGCCGCCCAGCCAGCGCTGGTTGACAAAAGGCATGCCGACGCGGGTGGCCTGCTCGGCGATAGCCTCCTGCGCCTGCTTCTTTGTGCCGACGAAGAGCACCTGGCCGCCACGGGCCACCGTGTCTTTGACGAACGCGTAGGCGCGGTCGATGTAGGTCAGGGACTGCTGCAGATCGATGATGTAGATGCCGTTGCGTTCGGTGAAGATGAATCGCTTCATCTTCGGGTTCCAACGGCGCGTCTGGTGTCCGAAGTGGACACCGCTCTCCAAGAGCTGTCGTGTAGTGACGACGGCCATGGCCGCGTTCCTTCCTTGCCGGCACGCGTGGGCGCCGGCCTACGGTTACTCAGCACCGAACCTTTCGGTGCTGCCTGATACTCACGCGACACACACTCGACTGACTTCTCGTGGGCGTCGAGACCGAATGTGCCGCCCGGGCCGGAGACCGGTACGCGAGGATGCGAAGTCAGATCTGATAGCAGATCTGCACATGTGAGTCTATCCACAACGCACGCGCGCCTTCGAATGTCATCCACAGATTCGCAAGCGGCCGCACGATTCCTGCCCACGTCCGGAGAGTGCCGACGTGCGAGTCCTCAATCGACACCTTCGGGTGGCCGTCTTCGTGGCGGTTTGCCTGAGCGTGTTCGTCGTTCCGGCTCCTGCCGTGGCCGCTCCCACGCTGCCCACGCCCGCTGGG
>JBKPEY010000504.1:0-1091 GCA_046744405.1 Actinomycetota bacterium | reverse complement strand
ACCGACGGGGCGGTCCGCCTGTCACTCTTCAGGTCTCAACGTGCGCAGCTTCCTCAAGATGATGCATGTCGTCAGCTACACCCAGACCGCGTTTGAAGAGGTGGCACGCAAGGTCGAGGTGTTTGCCGACGCCGAGGATCTACCCGCTCATGGCGCTGCCATCGCTCGGAGGTTCTTCCCATCGACACGCCCACGGTGATGTCCCCAGCTGTTTCGGGGGGGCGCGGGGGGGTCGTCCCCTCCGGGATCAACACCGCCACGGCCAATCCTGCGCTCGAGGAGCTTCCGTTACGCGCCGAGCTGGTTGGTCAAAAACCGTATGGAGCACCGCAGTTCGATGTTCCGGTCTGCCTCAATGTCAACGAGAATCCCTATCCGCCGAGCGAGCAGGTGATCAACAAGATCGCGGCCGCGGTCGCGGTCGCTGGCCGCTCAATCAACCGGTATCCCGAGCGCGATGCACTGGCGTTGCGGGCCGATCTAGCCCGTTACCTCGGTCACGGATTGACCGCGGAGCAGATTTGGGCCGCAAACGGCAGCAATGAGGTGATGTTGCACGTGATGTCGGCCTTCGCCGGGCCAGGCCGACGGGTGCTGTCGTTCACGCCGACGTACTCCATGTATCCCGAATATGCCCGCGATACCCACAGCGACTGGTGCACCGCCGCACGCCGCGACGACTTCACCATCGACCCAGACGCGGCCCGCACCGCGGTGCTGGAAACCGAGCCCGACGTAGTGCTGATCACCAGCCCGAACAACCCCACGGGCACAGCGGTCAGCTTGCAGACCATTCGGACAATCTGCGACGTGGCACCGGGTGTCGTTGTCATCGATGAGGCGTACTACGAGTTCGCGCGAGATGGCACTCCCAGCGCACTGGAGCTGCTACCGGACTATCCGCGGCTCGCTGTGAGCCGGACGATGTCCAAAGCTTTTGCCTTCGCAGCCGGGCGCCTTGGCTATCTCGCCGCGGCTCCGGCGTTCGTTGAAGCGCTCCGCATCGTACGGCTGCCTTATCACTTGTCGGCGCTGACCCAGGCTGCCGCGCGGGTCGCCTTGGCCCATGCGCCCGAGATGCTGGCCAAGGT
>JBKPEY010000393.1:0-2082 GCA_046744405.1 Actinomycetota bacterium | reverse complement strand
CTGGACCGTGGACCCTTTCCAGGTGATCATGACCGATGGGTGTGCGCGAAGGTTGTAATACCAGCCCGGGTTGGCTGGCTTGCCGAAATTGGAAGCGATCACCACGAGATGATCACCTTCGGGCAGCGCAAGCACCGGCAGCGTATGCGGCTGCCCAGAGCGCGCACCCGTGGTCGTCAACATGATGATCGGAAGACCGGAAATCCAAGCAGACAAGCTAGTACGGCCACGAGTAATCTTAAAGAACGCGCGATCCGCGCGTACCAAGGCCCGTGGCGGTATCCATGACATTGGGACGATCTCCGCGACTCGGTGGACCAGGCGGCGCAGCAGCTCGGGACGCCTGTTCTCAAAGTTGATCATCTATCGATCTTGATCGGCAGACCGGACTAGCCGGATCTTGCCACCCGGCTCACGGTCCAGAGCGGGGACCTGCCGTACGTCGACGGCCGGCGGGATGGCACCGGTCGAGCTGATAGCGGCTACTAGGGCAGCACGCAGCCGCGCCGGAACGCCGGGCGAAGCTTCCGGAGTGAGCACTATCTGGGCATGCAGACCGTTCGAGTCGTAAACGAAGGCGTACTCGCCGACCTCCGCAATAGGTGCCACCGCCGAGCCCAGCACCGAGGGGTGCACTGGCACAGTCGCGCCATCGGTTCCACGTAGATAGAGGATGTCCGCGGTACGCCCGTCGACCGAGAACAGGCAACGCCAGGGTCGACCAGCCGGGTTGGGCAGCGGTGATTCGACGACGGAGTCAGTCAGCTCGTAGCGGATCAGCGGCTGGGCGTAGTTGATCAAGTTTGTGAGCAGCACCTTGGCGCCGGGCCGCGTAGGTGCTACCGGTCGACCTTCATCGTCGACGATCTCCACGACGACGACATCCTCGGCGATCTCCAGCTCAGCATGCTCTGGACTGCTTGCCGCGATTGTCGGTGCTTCCGTCGCGGCATAGCCGCTCACCGGCTCGATCCCCCAGGCTTTGCGGACGCGTCGCCGCAGATCAGCGTTCACCGCTTCACTGCTGAAAACGGCCGCGCGTGGAGCGATCTGCAGCCGTCCAGCGATCTGCTCTTCGGCAAGCGCCCGCCAAACGCCGACTGCGCCGACAAGCACCTCGGGCTGCTGGGCGTTCAGCGCCGCTACTAGGTCTGAGAGCGGGGTCGCAGCCGAGACAGGTGGCGTTGGCACCCCGGGCGGGACGAGCACCTGCCTGGTCACGTGCACCGGGCTGGGGCTGCCGAGCGCCGCAAACCGCGGTCCGGGTCCGACTCCAATGCGCATCAGAGGTCGGGCGCTGGCCGCGCGCCATGCCGCTGCTTCGTCATGGGTGAAGGCAACGATTGATCGCCGGCCGGTCGTTCCGGACGTGGTCGCCACTCGGTACGCGCCAAGAAATGATTTCGACGGATCTGGACCGGCGAGGTGGGCCCGGAGATCATCCAGGCGCAACCTGGGATCGGTGACAATACGGTCGAACTCGGCCATCAATGTGGCCTTCGGCAAGGCCGGCAGCTCAGCAAGCGGCCGACCTGCAGCGTCAGCGCCGAGGACTTCTCGGTAATAGCTGGAATTGGTCACCGCGTGCGCAATCAGTGCTCGGAGGCGTTCCCGCTGGAACGCCAACAGATCCTCCCGGGACCAGCGGTCATGTGCCAGCAGCTCCGCTTCGCGCATGTGGCCGCCTTCGAGAGATACACCGAATGCCTGGAGGTTCAGTATCTCTGATTGAGTGACGTGACATGACGAGCGTCACGATCACCGAGAACCCGTTAGCCCTTGAGAAGCTGCTCGCGATCGTCGACGGCGCGCAGGTCAAGCTGTCCGACGGTGCCCGCGGGGCGATCGCCGCCAGCCGGGAGGTGGTTGATCGTGCACTCTCCAGCAAGGCCGCGGTGTACGGGCTGACGACGCAAGTCGGCCATGGCAAGGACACCCGCCTGACGGAGGAGGAAATCCGGGGTGAACAAATGTTCCTCGTCATGACGCATAGCGGTGGTGTAGGGCCATCACTGCCGACGCCGCAAGTGCGTGCCGCCCTGGCAGTTCGACTCAATGGGATCGCTCGAGGCGGCTCCGGTG
>JBKPEY010000319.1:0-4928 GCA_046744405.1 Actinomycetota bacterium | reverse complement strand
TTGCGCCGACACCACATCCCGAAAAGCCTGTGCTAGTGGCACTTCGGGATCCAGTACGGCCTCCGCGCTCGTTACCAGCGGTTTATTGACCACATGATGAGCCTACGAAGTCCGGCTAGGAAGGTCTCCTTAGGGTGTTCGCATGCCGGGCCACGAACGTCTTTGGCGCCCGCGGACGCCCAGCATCGCGGACCTACTGGCGGCAGGTAATCGACCACTGTTCTCCTTTGAGTTCTTCCCGCCCAAGGATGAGATCCAGCAGCGCCAGCTCTGGCAAACGGTTCGAGAGCTCGAGTCGCTCGGGCCCGACTTCGTATCGGTGACCTACGGTGCCAACGGCTCAGCCAGGGAGCGCACCATCAAGGCCACGGAAGCAATCGCCCAGCACACCACGTTGCGATCCATGGCGCATCTGACCTGTGCGAGTCAGAGCCGAGATCAGTTGCGGCGAGTGGTCGGCTCTTACGCGGCTGCCGGTATTCACCATGTGCTCGCTATCCGCGGCGATATGCCTGGTGGTCCTACCGTGCCTTGGGAACCTCATCCAGAGGGACTTCACAACGCAACTGAACTGGTCGCGATGGTGCATGAGTTGGGCGACTTCTGCATTGGCGTGGCGGCGTTTCCGGATGCGCATCCGGAGCGCAAGGATTTCGATCTTGATGCGCGGGTGCTGGCTGCCAAGGCGGCGGCCGGTGCCAGCTTCGCGATCACCCAGTTGTTCTTCACCGCCAACGACTATTTTGCGCTGGTTGCCCGGGTCCGAGCACTTGGCTGTGATATTCCGATCCTTCCGGGAATCATGCCGATCACCAACGTTCGCCAGGTAATCAGGTTTGCTGAGTTATCCGGGGCGGCGTTGCCGACGTCGGTGACAGATCGGATCAACGAGGTGGCCGCCGATGATGATCAAGTTCGGCGAGTAGGCATCCAGATCGGGACTGAGCTGTCCGAGGAGCTGTTGAGTCGCGGCGCGCCCGGACTGCACTTTTTTACCCAGAATCGTTCCCGTGCTACTCGAGAGATTTACGCCAACCTGCATCAGGTGCGGCGTCGAGCGTGATCAGCCGCTGGGTGGGTCGAGTAAGTGCCACATAGAGGGCCCGTACGCCGCCTGGTGACTCCGCAACGATGTCGTCTGGGGTGATCACCACAACAGCGTCGTATTCCAGGCCCTTGGCCTGCTGTGCTGTGATCACCACGGCGCGGTCGGCACCTGGCAATGCGGCCTGCTCAAGGTGATCGGCGATTTCGTCCTTGGTCGAGGGCGGGCAGATAACTCCGACAGTGCCTTCCACCGCGACGAGCAGCGACTGCACAATGTTGATCATGGCCGCGGGGATGGTGGGATTCTCCGGGGCGGCGTCTGCCGGCACCATGAGCTGCGGTTCATGGCCGGTTGAGCGAACCGCTGTAGGCAGGTCGGCGTCCGGGAAGTCTGCGACAACCACCTTTGCCGCCAAGTTGAAGACTTCCGCTGGGCTGCGGTAGTTGGTGCTCAGGTGGAACTGGCGTACGGGGGCGGTCCCGATGATTTCGGAGATCGCACGATTGGCTTCCGCGGTATCGGCCAAGGAACTCTGCGCAGGGTCACCGACGATCGTCCAGCTGGCACTGGCACCGCGCCGCCTGAGCATCCGCCATTGCATCGGGGTGACATCCTGCGCCTCATCGACCAGGACGTGCGCGTAGGTCTCGTGCGGAAGTTCGAAGGGATCCGGTTCTCGTACCGGGGACAACAGGTCGGCGGTGGTGAGAACCTCCGAGATATCGGAGTCAAGATCAGCAAGGCCGGACAGCTCCGGCTCCTCCAAGGCGGGTACCGGACCGAGCAGGTGCACCAGCTCATCGAGCAGGGCGCCGTCGGCTGTGGTCCAATCCGCAGCATTGCGATAACTCGCGCTCAGCAGCGCGCACTCCGCGCTGGACAAGATCGAGGCCGAAATTCGCTTCAGCAGCTCGATATCGGCCAGCCGAGACAGCGCTTGGGGTGCGCTGACCGCCGGCCACCAAGCGTTCAAAAACATCCGGAAGGAGGCAAGTTCTAAGACCCGATCACCGAACTCCTCACGTTCCTGATCATGATCAAGCACGTCGTCGGTGTCCGGTTTCCCAACCCGCCACAGCGCATTCAGCAGCTCTCTCTGCACAGCGTCTCGGCCGGTGTTGAGCTTGTGGTGAGCAAGGACCTGGGAACGGATTCGTGCCAGCGTGGCGGCCGGTAGCACGAGCACGTTGCCGTTAAGGGTGATGCGCAGCTCGAGCGGGACCTCTTGTGGTGGCTCCTGCACCAAGCGGCGCAGGACCTTGACCATGCGCAGGCTGCCTTTGATGGCGGCTGTCTGCGGATCGTCGAAAAGATCACCGGTAACTCGGACGACATCGGAGGGCACCGCGCCTATCGGGCGCAGGGTGACCGAATCCTCACCCAGGGAGGGCAGCACCCGGGCGATGTAGTTCATGAAGACCCGGCTCGGACCGACCACCAAGACACCGCCGGACTCGAAGCGACGGCGGTTGGAATACAGCAGGTAGGCGGCACGGTGCAGCGCCACGACTGTCTTTCCGGTTCCAGGGCCGCCAGAGATCATCGTGAAGCCCTGGTAGGGCGCTCGGATCGCCTCATCCTGCTCTGCCTGGATGGTGGCGACGATGTCGCGCATGGTGTGATCACGAGCCCGGCTGAGGGCGGCAAGCAGTGCCCCCTCACCGATCACCACCAGTTCCTGATCGGCATGATCACCATCGAGAAGATCATCTTCGATTCCGACCACTCGGTCCCCGCGGCAGTGCAATACGCGGCGGCGGATCACCTGCATCGGGTCGCTGGGGGTGGCCCGGTAGAACGGCTCGGCCGCTGGTGCCCGCCAGTCGATGACGAGCGGCTCATAGTCGGCATCCCGAACACCGATCCGGCCGACGTAGCGAACCTCGCCATCGGTTCGATCCAGCCGGCCAAAGACGAGCCCTTCCTGCTCGGCATCTAGCACTGCTAGCCGGCGGGCGGCCTGGAATGCGAACACATCGCGCTCGTACAGGCCAGTCCCGTCCTCCTCGCGTACATAGGAGCTGCGGTCGGACTGGTAAAGGGAGAGGCCTGCCCGCGCGACCTGTTGGGCGGAGCGGGTCGCTTCGGCGAGCCGGGCATATACCAGATCCACATGCGCCTGCTCGGCGGCAAGCTCGCGCTCAATAGCGGTTGCGGCCGGAGAGGTGTTTGTCACGTCGCGCTGCGCGTCGGTCAAGAAGGAGGATCCTTACTCAGAAGAACAAACATCTGAGTATACGGAAGTTGTCCGAGTCTCCCAAAGTCGCGGTGATCAGGTCCGAGTTGAATGAGCGGCGCTCAGATAGTCGTGGCAGCCGTAGGCCGCGAGGGCTGCGGAGAGCACGACATGAGAAGCGCTGGAGCCAGCAGGGGAGAAGGGCCCTGCGGTATAAAGGCCGGAGATTCCGGTGGTCACCGGCGGCCGGCGGAGCCAGCTACCGAAGCCATTCCATGCCACCCCGTACGAGGGGCGGGGGAACATCTGCTTGCAGTCGTGAACGGTCCGTATCCCGCTGTCGGCTGCCTGACGTAGGTAATCGACTGTCGGTACACCGGTCTCGCTCAACGTAATCGTCTCGGTGACCGGTGCAGTCGGCTTTGGTACCTGCTGGTGGATGATGGTTGGGGCAGCTGCAGGGTTCAGTTCGCGTAGCCCACGCCGGATCCGGTGAACTGCGGCCAACGGTAGGAGCTTGTTGAAGGTCTGCCACGGGTCACAGGTCGCCACCACGGCTGCCGCCGGGCGCTCTCCATCGCTGGTAACGACCGCCGTTGCTCGCCGATTGCGGACTGTGACGCTTTCGATCCGGCAGCCCAGATGAACTGCCACCTTGCGAAGTGCGAGGCGTGCCGCGAGAGCCTCAACGAGAACTGAAGATCGGCCGACATCGAGTCGTGCATCGGCATCTAGTGGTTGCACCTGCCACCGTCCGAAGGTGCGCATGAGATAGAGCTCGACCGCGGCAAAAGCCGGAGTGTGCTCTGGCCGAGAGCCTGAACGGTACGCCACGCTGCGAAGTAAGGCGGCCAGATGCTGGGAATCAATCGAGGTGGCGAGATCAGCGACCGTCGTGCCCTGTCCGAAGCGGCCCGGTCCGAACAAATTCGGTCCAAATAGCCTGCGGCGCGCCGTGCGGTTCACTTGGCGGCGGTCGCGCAGCTCAGCCTCGAAACCGAGCCCGCGAAGGGTCTGCCACACCTCGCCGAAACGATCAATGAGCTGCTGCCAGCGGTCTGCGACTGATCGGCCGTAGGCGTCAGTCAGAGCTGAGTACTGGCCGCCGCGGTCTGCCGGGAGCGTGAGCTGGACCCCATCGGCGAAGATCATCGTCGGCGGACCGGCAGGCGCCAAGGCGTAGCCGATCCGGGCAAGCTCCGCCTCCAGCGGACGGCCGCTCTTTCGGAACAGGTCGCGCCACGGAGCGGGGAAGCCAATGATCGATGGCGCATCATCAACGGTTATGCCGCTCTCGAGCTCATACGGCGCCCAGCTGCCACCCAATCTGTCGGACTGCTCGTAGAGCTCGACTGCGTGTCCGACCTTGGCCAGCCGGGCCGCTGCAGCTAACCCGGCCAGCCCACCACCGATCACGATTACCGGATCAGCCATGAGCCGGATGCGAGAAGGCAGCAGTTCATGAGAGGAGCGTAGGGGTGCCGGTGGCAAGCCCGTACCCTAATGCGCATGTCAGATCTCGAAGCCCCAGAGCTCGAAGCTGTCGACGAGTCATGGACCAGCGCGCTCTGCGTCGTCGCCCATCCAGATGATCTTGAATTCGGAACCGCGGCAGCCGTGGCCCGCTGGACTGATCAAGGAAAGACTGTGGCGTACGCCATGGTGACCAGCGGCGAGGCCGGCATCGATGGCATGGAGCCGGAC
>JBKPEY010000074.1:0-2851 GCA_046744405.1 Actinomycetota bacterium | reverse complement strand
GTGCTGTTGGGCCAGCGCGAAGTGGCGCTCGGCCGCTTCCCAACGGCCACCGGCCGCGGCCGCCACGCCAGCCCGAGTCCGAACGAGGCGCCCGTCGAAGCTGATCCAGTCCGGCCCTCGTTCCAGAGCGGTTTCCAGCAGCGGGGAGAGCGCAGCAGCATCGTCCCGGAGGCCGCACAGGTAAAGCGCCTCCACTAACCCGAACAGGCGACTCCACGCGCCATGGCTGTATACCTTGTCGGGAGACGGCAAGGTCGGCCGAGACGCCTGGTAGATCGTCAAAACCTCCTCGGCATGACCCCAATGCGCAAGATGGCGTACCAGGATGGAGGTACTGCTACCGGAGTGCGCGCCGGCCGGCTCTAACTCGACCGCGCGGCGAAGTTCCGCCTCGGCGCGTCCAGCATCGCCGCGCCAGTGGGCGGCAAGCCCCAGACAGAGATGGCCCACGTAGAGCCAAGGCAGGCTGCCCCGCTCGCAGATGTCGGCCATCCGTGGTCCGAAACCCTTCAGTAACTCGAGGTCGGCGAGCATCACCGCCTCGCGGGCACGATGGAGCAGCAGCATGAAGAGTGCCCCGAGATGGCTCAGCCGTTCCGCAATGGCCATGGTCTTGTCGGCGAGCCTGATTGCCTGCTCGTGGCTGCCCAACGCACCGTCCTGGTAGATGACGAATGCCTGCACACTGCACAGATCCCATAACGCGCCTTCACGCTCGAACACGGCCGCAGCCCGCAGACCGGTAGAAACGCCCTCGATGAACTCGGCGTATTCGAAATGGTGGATCGTCTGCATGTGCAGCACGTCAGCGAGCGCGCGTTCATCGCCAACCTGGTCTGCGAGCGCACGCGCTTGGTCGAACATAGCTTTCGCCGTCTCGTAGTCACCACCCATGGTGACTGCCCAGCCCGTGGCGCTGAGCAGACGCGCCCGGTCCGCGCTGACGATGTCACCGAGGACGCCGAGCGCGCGCTGGGCCGCCTGAACGGCTTCCTTGATCCGAGCAGTCCAGGTCAGCTGCAACACCATCGTCGACGACAGTCGACCGAGTGAGTCGGTTCGCCCCAGCACCTGATACAGATCCAGCGCCTCGTTCATCGTGCGTAGGGCATCGTCCCACCGGCCGACACTCCGCAGAGCCATCGCGAGCCGCTCCAGCAGCTCAGCGCGAGTGTCCTGACTGCCTCGTTCGAGCAGTGACAAGGCGTGCTCGAAGTGCGCGACAGCCTCGTCGAAGGCAGCTGCGTCAGCCGCCCGCTGCCCGGCAATCGTCAGATAGCGCACCAGCCGCGACCGATCGGCTGATCGGCCAGCTCGGGCTAAGTGATGCGTCAGGTCCGCGGCGTGCTCCTCAAGGTCCTCGGCGTAGCGACGCTCAATCGCGTTGGCGGCCTGTAGGTGCAATCGCTCCCGCTTGACGGTGGACACGTCAGCCAGCAGCGTCTGTCGGATCAGCTCGTGACTGAAGGCCAGAGTCCCATCGCCTTCGACCGGACCGATGAGCCGAGCTTGTTCGGCCTCCTCGAAGGCGTCGCTGAGGGCCTCCATGTCCACGCCGGCCAGATCAGCGACGAAATCGGGGGCGAACACCCGACCGGATACCGCCGCGGCAACTAGGGCCTGACGGGTGAGACTGGACAGTCTGGATAGCCGTTCGCCGACGACGAGCCGAATGCTTTCGGGCACTGACGCCTCGTCAACCTTGAGGTCTGGTCGTATCCGCCCGTGGTCGTCGAGCAGCACACCGGACTCGGCCAGGTGAAGGTAGAGCTCTTCGACGAAGAACGGATTGCCCTCGGTCTCGCTGTCAATGACTCGGACCAGCTGCTCTGGAGGCGCCTGGCCAGCCAGCGCTCCGACCATGGCGCGGACATCGCCGAAGGACAATCGGCGTAGGCGGATCCGATCTATCAGCCGCCGGCGACCGACCTTACTGATGACGTGTAAGAGCGGATGCGATGTGTCGAGCTCGTCGTCTCGGTAGGTGCCGATGATGAGCACGGGCATCTCGGGCAGCAGCGGTGCGAGGTACTCGGTCAGCAGCAGCGTGGATTCATCGGCCCAATGCAGGTCCTCGAGTACGAGTAGCAGCGGCTGTGTTTGCGCACCGCGGGCCACAAATTGGTGGAAGCTGTTCCACAAGTAACGCCGGGCGAGCTCCGGCGGCAGCTCCACGGGCTGCGGGATGTCGGGAAAGAGGCGGCGCAGCCCTGGCGCGATGCGGGCGATCTCTGGAGCGACATCGCCGAGCGCCTCTCGCAACGCTAAGGGGCTGCGCGGGCTCGAAATCACTTGCTCGATCATCTCGACGTAGGGCAGATACGGCGGCGTGCTGTCCATTTCTACGCAGTGGCCGGTCAACACCCGCATACCTCGCGCTCCTGCTGCACCGCCGATCTCTGCGACTAGCCGCGACTTGCCCACGCCGGCTTCGCCCGCGATCAGGGCGAGGCCGCCGTGACCGGCCAGCGCCTGGTCCATCGCCCGACGCAAATCTGCCTGCTCACTATCGCGACCGACCAGCGGTGTCAGCGGCGGAGTCCCAATGCTCGACCGCTTGGTCACCGCCTCGCCCACGGACACATCGAACAGGCGCCACCTCTCGTCGAACCCCTTGAGCCAGAACAGTCCCTCGTCGACGAACCGCCACGTCCCCTGCGGCTCAGCCTGCTCCCGAACTACATCCGACACGAGGACCTGACCGCCCACGGCCTCGGCCGTGATACGGGCCACCACGTGCACCGCCTGCCCGTACAGCTGACCATCGCGCTCGCTGACCTCCCCGACATGGATGCCGATACGGACCCTGGCCTGGCGTTGCGGGTCAGAAGTGTTGTGCTCCTCAAGCGCA
>JBKPEY010000475.1:0-6654 GCA_046744405.1 Actinomycetota bacterium | reverse complement strand
GTGGTGGGCGCCACCGGCTGGAAGGCGCTGATCGCTTTGGGACAGGTCATGCTCGCCTTCTACATCACGTGTCTGCTGTTCGTGATCGTCCTTCTGGGCCTGCTGTTGCGAGCCACCACCGGGGTCGGCATTTTTCAGCTGCTGAACTACCTGAAGCGGGAATTCCTACTGATCGTTTCGACATCCTCCTCGGAGGTCGCGCTGCCCCGACTGATCGCGAAGATGGAGCACCTGGGCGTCTCCCGATCAGTCGTTGGTATCACCGTGCCGACCGGGTACTCATTCAACCTCGACGGCACAGCTATCTACCTGACAATGGCGTCGATCTTCATTGCGGATGCGATGGACAAGCCCCTGTCGATCAGCGAGCAGATCTCGCTGCTTGTCTTCATGATCATTGCTTCCAAGGGCGCCGCCGGGGTAACCGGCGCCGGCCTGGCGGTTCTCGCCGGCGGCCTGCAGACGCATCGGCCGGACCTCGTCGACGGCGTTGGCCTGGTCGTTGGCATCGACCGGTTCATGTCCGAGGCCCGAGCATTGACCAACTTCGCTGGAAACGCCGTCGCGACAGTGATTATCGGTAAGTGGGTCGGGGAGTTCGACCGGGCCCAGGCGACCCGCGTGTTCCACAACGAGGAGCCATTCGACGAAACTACGATGCTTGACGACATCGAGCCGTCGGCGCCACCATCATCTGACGCTGCCTGGGCAGGTATCACCGAGCCTCACCACGCCAGCGCCGAGCAGCCGGAGCCCGCAGTAGCCGCTGGGCCCGCCAGCACGACACCTCCCCGGGCTTAGCGATGCTAGACGCAGCGTACGAACTCGGCCCGGCAGCCGAGGACTATCCGGTGCGGATCCGGGCCCGAGGCCGTTCGGTGTTGACGACACCAATGCTGAATCGCGGCACGGCGTTCACCCATCCGGAGCGGCGCCAGCTCGGCTTGGAGGGCCTGCTGCCCAGCGGGGTATCCACATTGGATGGCCAGCTGCGGCGCGTGTACGCCCAGTACCAGCGGCAGCCCAACAACCTGGCCAAGAACGTTTTCCTGGCCAACATGCGTGACCGCAACGAGGTTCTGTTCTACCGGCTGCTGACCGAGCACCTCGAAGAGATGCTGCCCATCGTGTATACCCCCACTGTGGGTGAGGCGATCCAGCGATACAGCCACGAATACCGCCGTCCACGCGGGGTGTTTCTCGATGTCAACCACCCCGAGGACGTAGATGAGTCACTCAGCAACTACGGCCTCGGCGCAGCTGATGTGGACTTGCTCGTGGCCACCGACTCCGAAGGGATCCTCGGCATCGGCGACCAGGGCGTCGGTGGCATCGACATCTCGATCGGCAAACTCGCCGTCTATATCGCCGCGGCCGGTTTTCACCCGCGCCGGGTAATCCCGGTCGTTCTGGACATGGGCACGGACAACCTAGCCCTGCTCAACGATGAGATGTACATCGGCAACCAACACGCGCGGGTGCGCGATCAGCGCTACGACGAACTGATCGACGCGTATGTCACCAGCGCGACCAAGCTGTTCCCGCACGCCATGCTGCACTGGGAGGACTTTGGTGCGAGCAATGCCCGCCGAATTCTGAACAAGTACGCCGATCATGTATGCACGTTCAACGACGACATGCAGGGCACCGCGGCGGTAGTGATGGCTGCGGCCTTCGCCGCAGTCAACGCGGCGGGTAGCCGGATGCGCGACCAGCGCGTGGTTATCCACGGCGCCGGTACCGCGGGTCTGGGCATCGCTGATCTGATGCGCGACGAAATGGTCCGCGAAGGCCTGCCGCGAGAGGAGGCAACCCGCCGTTTCTGGGCGTTGGGCCGGCGCGGTCTACTGACAGACGACCGCACCGAGCACCAATTCGACTTCCAGCGGCCTTATGCATGGCCGGCGGCCGAGGCTACCGCATGGTCGGCGTCGGGCGGCGCGCCGAATCTGGCCGAGGTTGTGGCGCAGGCAAAACCGACAATGCTGATCGGAACGTCGACGCAGGCCGGCGCCTTCAGCGAGTCGATTGTGCGGCAGATGGTGTCCACAGTGGACCGTCCGATCATCATGCCGCTGTCTAATCCGACATCGAAGGCCGAGGCGGTGCCAGCCGACCTGATCCGGTGGACGGACGGACGCGCGCTAGTCGCGACGGGTAGTCCGTTCGGTCCGGTCGAGCACGACGGGATCACCTACCGCATCGCACAGGCGAACAACGCGCTCGTGTTCCCCGGTCTTGGGCTCGGCGTGACGGTCGCCCGGGCGGCCCGAATCACCGACACCATGATCACCGCCGCAGCGGAGGCGGTGGCGGCCTTTTCAGACGCGAGGATGCCGGGAGCCAGTCTGCTGCCGCCGGTGACAAACCTACGCACAGTGTCTGCCGCGGTCGCGATCGCTGTGGCGCAGGCGGCGGAGAAGGAGGGTCTGGCTCAGGCGCCCTTGAACAATCTGGTCCAGCAGGTGTACCACGCGATGTGGCGGCCGCAGTATCCATCCTTCGAAGCCATTTGAGTAAATGTCATGAGTTATCGCCATGGTGGGGCGGTGCCCCGGAGTTCGATGAGCTCTCGAGCATGCTTCTCCAGGGCAAAGTCTTCGTCGCTTCGCGGATGCCACTTCGGGACGGGTTTGGGCTGACGGGATTCGTCGAGCGCGACAAACACGATGAGACAGTGTGTGGTCAGGTCTAGCTCGTCGGTCTTGAGGTCGCCAGACCGTACATGTACGGAGATGTGCATACTGGTCCGGCCGGTGTGCAACAGCCGCGCCCGACACTCGACGATCGATCCAATTTGCAGCGGTTGGTAGAACCGGACGCCGCCGGCGTACACCGCGACGCATTCCGTGCGGCTCCAGCCGACCCCGCACACGTACGCTGCCTCGTCGATCCAACGCATGACTGTGCCACCGTGTACCTTGCCACCCCAATTGACGTCGGTGGGTGCGGCTAAAAAACGCAGTGTCGTCTCAGGTGCAGTGCCCGCGTTGGAGTAGGTCTGCAGCTTCATCCCGGCCTCAATGTCGCGGCGGACTTGGATCCGTCGAATCGCGGCCGCCTGCAGATGTTTGTCCTCATCCGTCGTTGGCTGCCAAGGGGGCACCGGCACGGGGCGGCGAGCGTCGTCGACGGCAACGAAGATTGTCAGGCATCGAGTCGCCTCCGTGAAGGTGCCATCCTTCGGGTCCGTCGAGGAGACCACGACCAGAATGTGCATGCTGGATCGTCCAACGTGGACTAGTCGAGCTGAGACCTCCACCAATTCGCCGATCGCCACGGGGCGGGTGAAGTGCACATCTCCGACATACGCGGTGACGCAGTAGTGTGCACTCCAGCCGACCGCGCAGGCGTAGCCAGCCTTGTCGATCCACTCCAGCAGCTTGCCGCCGTGAACCGTTCCTCCGTACGTGATGTCGAAGGGTGCGGCAAGGAACCGCAAGACAATCTCGCTCGCTTGTCCCGCCATGCCGTTGCTCCTTTCGTCCGCACGGACTCCCGGCGCGAACAGAAAATCGACTTTCGGGCAAGCTCAGCTGTCCTACCGATCAGCGGTATATCTCACGCCCGACCGGGCACGGGATCATTATCGCGCTGAAGCGCTCAGTCCTCTGACGCCCACGGCTGGTTGCCCCGTCCGTTGCGGCGACCTGGGCCCGAGGCACCTGACCGCGGTAGCGGCGTGGGCGACCTTGATCAACTCCTCGGGCCCTCCACCGGCCCCGACGCCTGCAGCAACACGGCACAACGTAGCCACCGGGCGGCTCGTCGGCATTCCGTGATGTGGCGGCTTGCTCCGACCCCGCCGGCGTCGAACCTCGGCTCTTCTTCCAACGGGTGCCCGAAGGTAAACCAGCAAAAACCGCGTCCATCTGGACGTGCGCATAGAGGAGGATCGCAAGACGGCCGAGGCGAGCGGCTGGTCGCGCTCGGCGCGCGAGTCGTGGATGAACACGCCGACCGCGGGCCGAGGACGATCGTGATGCCGGACCCCGAGGGTAACGAGTTCTGCTTGCACTGACGTGCTCGAACTCCCCGGCTTAGTGGAAGCCATGAACCGACCGCGGACAATTGGGACTGTGGCGCTCCGGCTCGGTCAGGCACGCACTGCATTCTGGATAACTGCGGTGTTAGCGATTCTCAGCCTCGGCGCGGTGGTCGGCGTGGTCGTTGTCCGAGCGTACGGGTTCAGCGAGCCCGAAACCGTGACAGTCATGACACGAAACATCTACCTCGGCGGAGATATCACGCGCCCGATTCGCGCAGCGCTGGACCGCGAAGGGCCCGAGGGAGTACTTGCCCTAGGGCACGCGAACTATGAGTTGGGAGAGATTGTCAACCGGACTGACTTCACGACCCGCAGCAAGTTACTTGCCGCTGAGATTGCCGCTGCGCGCCCCGACCTCGTTGGCCTGCAGGAGGTGGCGCTCTGGCGTCACGGACCTCTGCAGCTCGAACAGATCGGCAGGCCCGATGCATCCGAGGTCGACTATGACTTTCTTGCCACCTTGGTGGCCGATCTTGCTGCGCGCGGGATCCGATATGAGATTGTCAAGGTACAGCAGGAGTCCGACGTCGAGGCGCCCGCTTTTACCGGCAATCCGTTTTCTGGGACAGCAGGGTCAGCGGAGGACGTACGCCTCACTGACCGCGACGTGATCTTGGTCCGAACTGGTTCCGGAATCCAGATCGAGGCCAGCGGTGGTGGTCAATACAGTCAGCAATTCACAGTCAAGCTGGGAGATATCAATTATCCGTTCGTACGCGGCTACGCATGGGCTGATCTTGCTGTGGGATCTACCCGCCTTCGGTTCATCACAACTCATCTTGAGTCCCAAAGTGCAAAGCTGGCGCGAGCTCAAGCCGAGGACCTGCTGGGTGGACCAGCAGCACGTACGGACCTGTCCACGATCATCGTCTGCGATTGCAACACCGATCCGGCCAGTCCGGCGGCACATTCTGCAGTTCCCATCGGATCAGGTGCTGCGTACCGACTGATCACCAATGATCACGGGTTTCGCGATCTTTGGCTGCAGCAACCGGGTGGCGCTAGCCCAGGTAACACCGCGTCGTTGAGTGAGCTCGCCAACGACGAGACGGCCGATTTCGACCGCCGCATTGACCTGGTGTTCGCAAAGGCCGCACCACAACAGCAGATGTCAGTCAGCCGAGCCGAGGTTAGTGGCGATGAACTAAGTGATCGAGATCGGGAAACCAACCTTTGGCCGTCGGATCATGCCGGCGTCGTGGTGCAGCTACGGATTGGCTGAATATCGTGTTTGACGCACTGTCGCCGCAACGCCGCCGCTTGGTACTCGGTGCGGTCACCGCCGCGCTCTTATTGATCATCGCGCTCGCTGTTGTCAGCATCGTCCGGGGCGCAACCAACTCTGTTCAGCCGGTGCCACAGGCAGATCCTGGTCCAGTTCTCCTGGTGCCTGGCTATGGAGGCAACGGCCGATCGCTTCAGCCGCTGGCCACTGCCTTGCGTTCGGCGGGCCGTGCGGTCGTCATCGTCGAACCGGCTGCCGATGGTACAGATGATCTTCGGAAGCAAGCCGAGCATCTGGCAGAGGTTGCCGATCGGGTACGCGAGGATGCGAACGCGGCTTCGGTGGACGTCATCGGCTACTCCGCTGGAGGCGTCGTAGCGCGATTGTGGGTACGCGACGACAACGGCGGCAAGGTGGCGCGCCGGGTGCTCACGCTCGGCGCACCGCATCACGGAACCAGCCAAGCTGCGCTCGGTGCGGAATTTGCCGGCGGATGTCCCACCGCGTGTGAGCAGCTGATTCCCGATAGCGACCTGCTTCGCCACCTGAACGCCAGTGATGAAACCCCCGCCGGGCCCTTGTGGGCGACCATCCGGTCTAGGAGCGACCAGGTGGTCACTCCTGTCGACTCGGCAGCCTTGACGGGCGCACTGAATATTGCGGTGCAAGACGTGTGCCCCGGATCCACCGCAAGCCACGGTGATCTTCCGAGCAGTCCGGTGGTGCTGGCAGCGCTCGGCTCAGTGTTGGGCGTCGGAGCCCCGGAGGCACCCGCGAATGTCGCTTGCTGAGAGCCCTCAGGGCTCAGTCGTCGATGTCTTTGGTGCCGAAGTTCGCCCAGGCAGCAAGGGTGAACACGCTCAGATAGCCGAGCTGGACGACAAGTCCTCGCACTACATCGCGCCACAAGATCGGATCCCGAAACAAATCGACGAACGCGAGCCAATAGCGAGTCGGCAGAAACGGATGCAGCGCGTCGGCCGCATCGAGCCCCAGCAGCACGGTCGAAGCGACGAGGACGCCGATGGTGCCAAGCGCGGCACCGATCGCCGACCGTGTCAAGGTTGAGAAGAACAAGGCGATCGCGGCGACGCCGAGCATGCAGATGATCACATAGCCAAGAGCCAGTGTGGTGCGCCAGCTGAGCTCCTGCTGGGTAAGCGTGGAGCCGCTCAGACTCACCGTCCCGGTAGCCGGAGCCCGTCCCAGCAACAGCCGCCCTTCGGCGTAGGCGAATGCCGCGACGACGAGAACGGCAAGCAGCACGAAGGCCACAACGGTGAACAGCTTGGCCAGCAGTAGATGAGTACGCCCAACCGGCCGAACCAGTAGGTAGCGCAGCGTGCCAGTCTGGCTCTCGCCGGCGATCGCATCGCCACCG
>JBKPEY010000216.1:0-1264 GCA_046744405.1 Actinomycetota bacterium | reverse complement strand
CATGATCCTGGGTTTCTCCGACCTGCACTGCAATCAGGCAATGACAGAGCTCATCTCCCGGCTGGCACGAGCGACCGAGCCGTCTGTGGTGCTGAGCTCTGGCGATGACACGGTTAATGGCACGGCAGCCGAGCGCAGTTGTGTCCGGCGGGAAGCGGGAATATCGCCCGCAGTGCCCTTTGTAGTGGCCACCGGGAACCATGACTCCAACATCACCGAAGCTCAGATGAGGACAGCCGGCATGACCGTCCTCGATGGGCAAATCGCCGATTCGGCAGGGCTCCGTGTGCTTGGTGATGATGACCCTGAGCACAACATCCCGTTCAGTGTCGAGCGGACCAAGGACCGACCCGAAAGCGAAGAACAGCTGGCGCAACGGCTTGTTGATCTTGCCCGGGATAAGCACACTGACGTGTTGCTGGTCCATCAGCCAGTTGCTGCGCGGGTGATCATGAACGCCCCAAATCCTCCGGCATCGCTTGTGCTATGGGGCCACTACCACGCTCAGTCGGGCCCGCAAGTGATCATGCACGAGGACGGGTCCTGGACTGTCGGCATGCAAGAAGGGACCGCCGGAGGTGTCAGAGAGCCGACGTTCACATCGTTCAGTACGCCGTTCTCGCCGCCGCTCATTAGTGCGGATGTCTACTTCTATTTCCGCGACAAAGCCACCGGTCTGATTACAGGTGTGCAGCCGGTGCACTTCCGACCGAATGCGGAGGTCGTTATCTCCGACCGCATAGCGACTGGGGATCTCGCGCAACTGCCGCCGGAAACCAGAATCCGACTGAGTGGGGAGTCCGCGACTCCCACGGTGGAGACGTCACGCTGAACTCAACTCGGGCTAGGATCACACCGGCCGTTGGATGGCTGGCCCCCGTAGCCCAAATGGCAGAGGCAGGCGGCTTAAACCCGCTCCAGCATGGGTTCGAATCCCATCGGGGGCACAGTGTTTGATTGCCTCACTCGCTGCGCTCGCTGTGTCTAATTGCTCGCTCCGCTCGCTGCGATGTTCGCCGAGGAGCCGCCGTCTTCGTCGGATCCGATGAAACTTTTGATGCAAGGTGACCTCTCCGCCGACTCGTTTCGTCGGCTCCTCCTGCAGATCGGCGGCGCGAACATCGCTCGCGCGGATCGCGCCTGACAACCCGCCGTCGTCGTCGTCGCTCGCGGAGGAAAGAACGCCTCCGCTCACTCCTCCTCCGAGCGGCGGAGGCGCGATCCGGGGTTGGATTGCCTCGCCCACCAAGCACACTCTGACTAA
>JBKPEY010000485.1:0-1683 GCA_046744405.1 Actinomycetota bacterium | reverse complement strand
GAAGATCTAGGCGGTGGACAGACTCGGGTAAACCTGAGCTTGGAGTACGAGCCGGAGGGTCTCATTGAGAAGGTCGGCGACAAGCTCAACATCGTCGAAAAGCAGGCTGAGGCTGATCTTGAGCGGTTCAAGGCATTCATTGAGTCTGAGCGCTATGCGACTGGCGCGTGGCGTGGATCGGTCAATGAGGGTGCTGCGCCGGGCACGCCGACTGTTGATGATGCTGCCGCGTCGCGTGGTGACACTGGCAAAGCCGGTGTCTCTGGCAAGGTCGTTGCCGGTGCTGCCGCTGGCGCAGCCGCGGTTGCTGGCGTCGCCGCAGCAGCGGCAGCTGCTGGGAAAGGCTCCGACGATGACGACAGAGTTGAGACGGACAGGATGGACGTGGGCACCCCGTTAGCTGCGACACCGGAGCCTGCCACGGCGATGCCAACCGATGTCGACACACCGCCAGGGACCGGGCCGACCACCGATGCATACCGCAATGTTGCTGATGTACCGCTCGAAGATCGCACGCCGCTCGATGGCACGGGAAACGAGCCGGATCGGGGCTAACAACCACGCCGACTGGGCCCGCCGATGAAGGGCGGGCCCTCGACACTGCTCTTGTCAAAACTGCAGGCCTCGGTGATCAGCGGTCCGGCCCCATGCCGGGTCAGGTAGCAGCGACCAGCGCGTCAATGCGAGCGACCTGCGCCGATGTCAACGGCCCGTAGGCGAGTGCCCCGGCTTGTTCCTTGGCCTGTTCGGGTGTCCTGATACCGCCCAGCGCGACCGCCCGGTCGGACCGTGCCCAGACATATGCCAGCGCACCCTGGACTAGGGTGCGACCGCCAGTGCAGAGCTCGTCGCGAATCGCGGCCAGTCGTCGCTGCCAGCGCGGCATACCGGCCTCGGTGAAGTAGTCCCAATAAGGCGTATCCCTGCGCACATCTCCGGGTGCAAGCTGGTCCCGCGAATGGTACTTGCCAGACAGGAAGCCCATCGCGAGCGGGCTACGAGCGAGTACGGCGAGATCATGGGCGTCGCAGCGTGCCAGCGCCTCCTCATTCACCCCGAACACGTTCAGCTGCTGCTGCACTGCGACGCATGCAGCACCTTCGGCGAAGATGTCGATGACATCAGGCGCCTCATTGCTCGTCCCGTAGCTGCGGATCTTCCCCTCGGCGACGAGTTTGTCGAAAACCTCCACCACGGCGGGTGCCTGATCCGCGGTGACCTCACCCGGGTGCAGCTGGTACAGGTCGATATGGTCCGTCCCCAACCTACGCAGGCTTGCCTCACAGGCACGACGAACGTAGGCCGGACTTACGTCGATTCCTTCACCGCTGCGGGTGGCCTCGTCGAAGACAAGCCCTACCTTCGTCGCAATCACCACATCGTCCCGGACTGGTGCGACCGCCTTCCCGAGAACGCGTTCGGCATGGCCACAGCCGTAGGCGTCGGCCGTGTCGAACAGCCGCACCCCACCTTCGTACGCAGCGCGAACAGCGGCAATCGATACGTTGTCGTCGACGTCACCCCAGCCGGCAGGGACGCCCGCAAAGTCCCAGCGCCCACCGAGCGCCCATGTGCCGGCGCCGAGAGCGGGGACCTGCCAGTCGCCGACAGTCCGGATGGTTTCCGCGGCCGCGGGCTCTACCGTGTCGCCCATCGCCGCTCCCTCGAAGTTGATCTTGAACC
>JBKPEY010000323.1:0-1562 GCA_046744405.1 Actinomycetota bacterium | reverse complement strand
TCAGGCGATCCATCTGGCGAAACGGGTCGCCAAACGGGTCGAATCGCAACACACTCACGGCAACCTCCTTAATGCGGGTTCAGGTGACCCGGGTGATTTGGCCGACCCAAAGTCGCGCCGCAGGGCTCGAGGGACACGCCTTAGGGCGGCCTGGCTAGTTGGTTAATTGGAGGCTCTGGAAAGCCTCCAGGAAAACGCTAGCTGACCTGGGTGCTGCGGTTGCGTCGGGTACGGCTTGATCGCGCTTCTGCACACAGCCGAGCAGTCAGTCTTCACCCCGCACAGCTGGAGGAGGACCGCTCGGGTCAGCTTGCTTCGCTTTTTGCGAGCCCGCTGGATGAGAAGAAACGTGATTGCGGTAACGAGAACCGCCAGCGTTAGAGCGACGACTGGCGGCGAACCAAATACATACGCGGCGCCCGCGTACAGTCATGCCAACAGGAGGTCTGTCGTGAGGTTCAAGGAGTGGGGGGACTACTTCGTCGGTGGCGTCTGGACCACCACCAATGCCCGGGGTAGAAGGGAGGAGATCCGCTGCGAGTGGATCCTCGACAAGTCCTTCATCCGGCTGACCTGGAAGACCGGCGCGGAGTCCCGGGAAGAGTTTCACGGCATTGACCCCGCGACCGGTCAATGGACCATCTGGGGCTTCGACAGCAAGGGCCGGGTCTATAAGGGCGTCGGCGAGAGCGCGAAGGCGGGCGAGTGGAGCTACCGGACTTCAGGCCAGAGCAAGGACGGGCCGATGTCCATTAAGCACAAGGACGTGAAGCTCGGGCCGGACGAAGATCGGTATGAGATCGAGGAGTTCATCTTGGACGGGAAAGAGCAGCCCCCTGAGGTACAAGTGTGGAAGCGGGCGAAGTAGGGCGGTCCAGCCTGACTGGCGCGTCCCTACGACCGGCCAAATACGCTCACAGTGTGAGTTCGGGGTTCCCGCGGTGGTGGCGACTTGGGCTCGCAACTACCGAAGTCGCGCTTGCCGCCGGCTTGATCGTGGCCGCCGTGACGGAGGGCGGCTGGTATTGGTGGGCGGGCGCTATCGCGGCAGCGATCCTCGCTCTAATCAACCTGTCCGTGTACTTGCTCACCAAGCGCGAGCGGCGTAAACCACCTGAGCCGTAGGCCCGGGCCGACCCTCGGGGGTAGCGTCCGTGGGTGTCCGCCTATGGTGTGACTCGGACCGTGCGGTTCAAGGCTGGCCGGTCACCTTCGCGCCACGTGCTGACACGGCTGCTGTCAGACCCTCTGCCCTATCAGGCGATGGTGGCTGACGGCAGTGGTTGAACGGCAAGATGGCGGCAGTTAGATCCGTCGGCGTCTGATAACGAACGGAGAGTCATGTGGAGTACCCGAAGCTGGGCAGCACTGGGATGAACGTGTCACGAATCTGCCTCGGGTGTATGGGGTTCGGGGACGCAGAACGTTGGATCCACAAGTGGGTGCTTGACGAGGAGAACAGCCGGCCGATCATCCAGAAAGCGCTCGAGCTTGGCGTCAATTTCTTCGACACGGCGAATGTGTACTCCATCGGAAGGAGCGAGGAGATCCTCGGCCGTGCG
>JBKPEY010000581.1:0-1739 GCA_046744405.1 Actinomycetota bacterium | reverse complement strand
GTCAACCACGACCAAGCCGAGATCGGCAAACTGGACATCGGCGCTGAGCAAAGCATGAGTTCCGATGACGATTCCGGCAGTGCCGGATGCAGCCTGGAGCGTCGCCTCGCGACGCCGCGCAGCCGGGGACGAGCCCGTGATCAGTACGACGCCCGTAGCGTCTTCCGGCGCTTCCAGCGTGCCGCCGCTGGCCAGTTCACCCAGCATCCGGGTGATCGTTAGGTAGTGCTGAGCGGCGAGCACCTCGGTTGGCGCCAACAGGGCAGCCTGGCCGCCCGCATCAACCACCGCCAGCATCGCGCGCAACGCGACCAGTGTTTTGCCTGACCCGACCTCACCTTGTAGCAGCCGCTGCATGGGCCGGTCGCGGCTGAGCTCGGTCATGATTTCCTCACTCACCGCGATCTGACCCTCAGTAAGGCTGAAGGGCAGTCGTCGGTCGAACGCGTCGAGCAGCCCGCCAGACCGTCGTTTCCGAGGCACCGCTCGATGTGATGCGGCATCGGCTCGCCGATACGCCATAGTCAGCTGCAGCGCGAACGCTTCGTCGAACCGCAACCGTTGCCGACCCTGGTTGATGGCCAACTTATCGGTCGGCTGATGAACTGCTCGGAATGCCGACTCCAGATCGATCACGCCAGCCGCCTGCCGAATCCACTGTGGGACTGGATCCTCAATCCCCGCCACTGACTCCAGGGCTAGGGCCGCACATTCGGCGATGGTCCAGGTGCGCAGCTTGGCGGTCAGCGGGTAGAGCCCGACGAGCGGCACATTGGACGTTGAGGCCAGGGCAGCGTTGCGCTTTGTTCCCCCAATGACCTCGCCATGCTCATTGACGAGAACGAAGTCAGGATGGGCGAGCTGCAATCTGCCGTTGAACCTCGTCACTTTCCCGGCGAAGATTCCTCTGGCACCCGGCTGCAGCTGACCCTGCCAGTAACGGATCAGCCGCGGCTGTCCGAAGAAAGTGCAGACAACCTTGCCTCGATGGTCGGTGATGGTGGCCTCGAGCCGCGGCTTGCTCCGGGCCCGAACGTAGGGGCGGTCATCAAGATTGAAAGTACGGGAGTCCACCACCTCCGCGAGTACCGCAACCTCTTCATCTTCAGCAAGTAGCGAGAGGTCACTCAGCTCGGTGCCTGAGAAATAGCGGCGCGGCACCAGCCGCAGGAGATCGCCGACCGTGAAGATCTTCAACGGCTCAAAGAGCTTGGCGGTCTTGGAGCCCAGGATGTTCTCCAGACGAGTCGACAGTCGACGAAACGTGTCGCTATGCCAAGGGGACCCGACCAACCTGAGCGTTGTCATTCCAGTCCGAGCAACAGGGGGTAACGCGCCTGACCGCCGTCCACCACCTCGACGTCGATAGTGCCGAATCGTTCCCGCACCCGAGTAGTGAGATCAGCTACCAGGTCATCATCGGCATCGACCCCGTAAACCAACGTCAACAGCTCTCCGCCAGCACTGACCAGTCGCTGCACCACCTGCCATGCGACCTCAGCCATCGTTGTTCCGATGATGACGACGTCCCCCTCGACAGCACCAAGCACATCGCCTGGCTGACACCGTCCGGCCATGGTCATTGCGGCTTTCTCGGCCACCGTGACAGCGCCATGCCGAGCATGCCCAGCAGCGGTGCTCATGGCCACCACAGCGGACTCAAAGCCCGCCGACGGCTCATGCACTGCCATGGCGGCCAGGCCCTGCACTTGGGCAGCGGTCGGAATGATGCCGACTCG
>JBKPEY010000627.1:0-4848 GCA_046744405.1 Actinomycetota bacterium | reverse complement strand
CTCAAGGGCATGGGTCAGCCGGGTGCGCTGGTGATCAGTAGGAAAGACAACGACCTGGGTCTTGCCGGCAAGACGTCGGAAGGCCGTGGAATGCACGATTCGATCGCGGTCACGCTCGAAACAGGTGCGCTGGTCGTCGGGCTCCTCTGCGATGGCGCGATTGCCCGCTCCTTTGGCAAACGCCGCGCCCGGCCGCAGCGTCATACGCTCGTGCTGCTCGCGGAGTTCCCGGTTCACGATGGGTCCCGGCCCTGGGTTGGCCTGCGAACCTTGGTGAGCGCGGACCATCTTCCCATCGCGATGACCGGCCATGGTGTCTGCCCAAGCCTTGGCGCGCGGGGTGAGCTCTTCAACCACCAGAGATGTCCTGCTCAGCAGCGGCCAAGTCAAGATCACGACCGGAGGTATCGGCCAGCCAGCCGTCAGGTAGCGCCACCCTGGTCCGCGGCGAGCCCTGACGTCCCCGAGGCGAGCCAAGTTCGGAGGTTGGGAAACTGACGTCTGGGTCTAGTTGCGATAACAGGTAGTCGAGCTCAGCGAACGTGGAGACCATTCCTAGGCGATGCCGCAGGTCACCGCCCACAGGGAAGCCCTTGAAGTACCACGCCATGTGCTTGCGCAGATCGCTTAGGCCATGTAGCTCATCTGACAGGCCCACCAGCAATTCGGCATGGCGGCGCAGCATGCGCACGACTTCACCGAGATTGGGGAGTGGTTGGAGGGGTCGACCAGCGAAGGTATCGGCGAGATCTCGAAACAGCCAAGGCCGGCCGAGGCATCCACGGCCAATGACCACGCCGTCCACCCCGGTGAGGCGCACCATATTGAGCGCGTCGGCTGCCTCCCAGATGTCGCCATTGCCCAACACTGGAATCGATAGATGCGCCTTCAGCGCGGCGATCATGCCCCAGTCCGCCTCCCCCGCGTACGCCTGCTGTGCGGTCCTGCCGTGTAGCGCAATCGCCGCACAGCCAGATTCCTCGGCGATCCGGCCCGCGTCCAGAAACGTCTGATGATCATGATCGATGCCGATCCGGGTCTTGATCGTTACCGGTACGCCGTATGGCGCAGCCGCCTTGACGGTAGCCTCCAAGATCATTCGAAGCCGGTCGCGTTTGTAGGGCAGCGCTGCGCCGCCACCCTTACGAGTGACCTTCGGAACTGGGCAACCGAAATTCAGGTCGACGTGACCGACGCCGTACTCATTGCACAAGATCTCCGTAGCGCGCGCCATGATCACCGGGTGTACGCCGTACAGCTGAACCGAGCGAACTCGCTCCCCCGGGTCGAACTGCAGCATCGACAACGTCTTGCGATCACGCTCCACGAGCCCACGAGAGGTGATCATCTCGCAGACGTATAAGCCTGCACCCTGTTCCCGACAGAGCTGGCGGAATGCCGCATTGGTAATGCCTGCCATGGGCGCGAGGACCACCGGCGGATCCACCTTGATGGGCCCGACCTTCAATGCCGCCTTGTCGGCGGTAGACAAAGTGGTCGTCAGCAACCGACCAGCCGTTGTATGAGGTACTCGGTCACCTTGTCCTCCGAGACGCGCTCCTGGGTCATCGAGTCACGCTCCCGCACGGTCACCGCATGATCGTCAAGAGTGTCGAAGTCGACGGTGACGCAGTACGGGGTACCGATTTCATCTTGTCGGCGGTAGCGACGGCCAATTGCTTGGGCATCGTCGAAGTCGACGTTCCAGAGTTGCCGTAGCCGGGCCGCGAGGTCTCGCGCCCGAGGGGACAAGGACTCGTTACGAGACAGCGGCAGTACGGCCACCTTCACCGGCGCCAGCCGGGGATCGAGCCGCAGCACCGTACGCTTGTCGACTCCGCCCTTGGTATTGGGAGCCTCGTCCTCGGCGTACGCGTCTACCAGGAAGGCCATCATCGCCCGGTTGGGCCCGGCCGCCGGCTCGATGACGTACGGGACATACCTCTCCCCGGTCGCCGCATCGAAGTAAGACAGGTCGGCACCGGAGTGCTTGCTGTGGGTCGAGAGGTCGAAGTCGGTTCGATTGGCAATGCCCTCCAGCTCGCCCCATTCACCGCCGAGAAACCCAAACCGGTATTCGATGTCAACGGTCCGCTTGGAGTAATGCGAGAGCTTCTCTTTGGGGTGCTCGAAGTGCCGCAGGTTGTCGGGCGCGATGCCGAGGTCGGTATACCAACGGGTGCGCTCGTCGATCCAGTACTGGTGCCACTCCTCGTCGCTGCCCGGCTCGACGAAGAACTCCATTTCCATCTGCTCGAACTCACGAGTGCGGAAGATGAAGTTCCCCGGAGTGATCTCGTTGCGGAAGGACTTGCCAATCTGGCCAATACCGAAAGGCGGCTTCTTCCGCGTTGCCTGCACCACGTTGGCGAAGTTCACGAAGATGCCCTGCGCGGTCTCAGGTCGCAGGTAGTGCAGACCTGATTCGTCCTCGACCGGACCCAGATAGGTCTTGAGCATCATGTTGAAGTCACGAGGCTCGGTCCACTGCCCACGGGTGCCGCAATGAGGACACGTGATCTCCTCAGAGCCGGTGGGTTTGCGGCCTTTCCGCGCCTCGAAGTCTTCCTGCAGATGATCGGCGCGGAAGCGTCGGTGACACGACAGACATTCGGTCAGTGGGTCATGGAATGCGGTGAGGTGCCCTGAAGCCACCCACACTTGGCGCGGCAAGATTACCGCCGAGTCGAGGCCGACAATGTCCTCTCGCTCTGTGACAACCGAGCGCCACCACTGCTTTTTGACGTTTTCCTTGAGTTCAACGCCGAGCGGTCCATAATCCCAGGCCGAGCGTGTACCGCCGTAGATCTCTCCCGCGGGGAAGACGAAGCCACGGCGCTTGCACAAATTGATGACACTGTCGAGTCGGCTGGTCGGGGTCACGAAACGCTTCTCCAGACTTGTCGCTGCGCCATCCCCGGCTGGGATGGAGTCCAGCGCACAAGGTTATCGCCCTCAGCGTAGGAGTTCCGGCCTCGCTCGCCTCATCGGATCCTGCCCAACTACGCGCGAACAGTGGGGCCGTTAGTCCATGAGACTGTCATGCCAGCGAAACCAGTTTGAAACGCGACGCCCTTACCGTCGGGTAAATCGCCGCCCGGCAACGGATTGCGCGCCGCCGTGCGGCCCCCGGCGAACATCGCAGCGAGCGGAGCGAGCCATCAGATACAGCGAGCGCCACCGAGCGGAGCAATGAAACAGGAGGCTGATCTTGTTCGAGCAGGTGGATCCGTTCATTGGCAGCTCAGTAACAGATCTCCCTGCCCCACAGGGACTGGCCGAGAGCTGGTGGTGGCCCAAGCCTCAGGTCGGCAACACCCATCCAGGCGCGACCTATCCATTCGGCATGGTCTCGGTCTGCGCATATTCCGGCGCCTATCCCACGGGCTATGGGCTATACCAGCTGAGCACAGAAGGCATTCCCTCGCCGCTCTACGACGCCCAGATCGCTTCCGGATTCACCCATTTCCAGCAGTCCGGCACAGGAGCGATCCGTAAGTACTACAACTACTTCCGAGTAACGCCTATGGAAGAGCCGTTGGACAATCTCGGCAATTCTTGGCAGCTACTCGACGAACGCGCAGAGCCGGGATACTACGCCGCGAAACTCAGTTCCGGCATTGGCTGCGAACTTACCGTCGGTCCCAAGACTGCGGTACACCGCTACACCTTTCCGGCGCACATGGACGCCCGGTTAGTGATCGACTTCTCGATGGGCGGGCTGGCCATTCCGTACGGCGCAACGGTTCCGCTGCGCGCGCACATCGAGTCCATTGCACCCGGCGTGGCTCAGGCCGAGATCGTGGTGGAGGGTGTTCCGCTGGCAGTGCACTTGGAGTGCGACGCCGGAGATTGGCGGCAGATGCTGTGGTACGACCGGCGTCTAATGCCTGGAGGCACCCGGCTGGACTTCGACCGAATAAGGCCGACAACGCTGCGCCCTTTTGGTCTGATGTGGCGTGGACCAACGGAGCCAGGGCAGGTCCTGGAGCTGCGTTTCGGCTTCTCGCTACGCGGCGTTGCACAAGCCAGGAGAAACCTGCACGCCGACTGCGGATCGGGTCGAGCCGCGTTTGACAGCCGGCGGGCGAAGACCGCAACCGCCTGGCGGCAGCACCTTGACAAGATCAAAATCGAAACGTCGTCGGTAGCACGGCAAACGATCTTCTCAACTGCTGTCTACCATTCGCTGATCAAGCCCTGCTTCGCACCTGAGGAAAGCCCGATGTGGCCGGATGAGGGGCCCTATGTGTTCGACATCTGCACGATGTGGGACATCTACCGCACCCAGCTGCCGCTGATCACAGCATTGTTTCCGGCCCGGGCGGTGGAGCTGGCCAACGCGCTGCTCTCGATCTGCGAGGAAGAGGGCAACCTTCCAATCGGCTACCGGATGGCCAAAGGCGCCGATCGGTTCTCCCGGCAAGGCAGCGCACTGGCTCACACCTTCTTGGCAGATCTGTGTCAGCTCGGAGTGCCCGGCATCGACTGGGATTGGGCGCTGTGTCACATGGATACCGATCTGCGCCGCAGCTACGGCGAGGAATACCTGTTGCGAGGGCTTGCCGAACCGATCACGCACACTCTCGACCTGGCCTTCGGCTACCAGTGCACCTCCAAGGTGGCCCACTACGTCGGCGACGACCAGCTAGCCACGCAGTTCGAACGCTTGGCTGGCCAATGGGTGAACGCATTCAACCGAAACGACGGACTGCTTCTGGACTCCACCTACTACGAAGGAGGCAAGTGGAACTACTCGTTTCGCTTGCTGCACGACATGAAGGCCCGTATCGATCTTGCCGGAGGCGAGGGCGCATTCATTGACTTGCTCGACCGGTTCTTCGGCTT
>JBKPEY010000380.1:0-1731 GCA_046744405.1 Actinomycetota bacterium | reverse complement strand
GCCACCATCCGCAAGCCGCGAGTCCGTCACCAGATAGGAGTTGCCGTCCATGAAGAAAAATCTCAGGCATTGCTGATGCGTGGTCGCGCCGCAGGGCACGGCGAACTTGCGGCTGGTCGCAATCTGGAGATAGACCTCCGTAGCTCCTTTGTCGAGCCGGAACATCTCGAAGGCTAGAGCACCACCTTGGCCGGTCCAGAAGCCGGGTGAGTCGTAACGGCTGTCATAGGCGTAGCCGAATCCGCTGAAATACTTCCCGGTCGGATCCAGGTGAGATGACGCGACCTCCACCATCCGGGAGCGCCACCTGAGAAGAATCACCGAGCGGCAGGTCGCACTGGAGGGATCGCAGCCCTGAGTGGACGCTGTGGCGATGGGTGCCGGGGGCGCCGCATGCGGACTCTGAGGAGCTCTCGGCACGAACAGGATGGCCGCAGCGACGACCAGGACCACGGCAGCCAGCGCCGCGGAGCCCCGCTGGATCCAGCGACGGCGGCTGAGTTCACGACCGTGCGCTAGGTCATCCGCGCTGCTTTGCGACTCGCGCAGGTCATGGGGGACGGCGTCGATCAGCTCCTGATTGAGCGTTTCGTCGCTGCTACGCCCAGGGTGCGCGGCGGTCAGTAGGATTCGGGCTTGCTGAGCCAGAATGCGTACCTCGTCGAGGTGACGATTAAGGACTTGAGCAATCTCCTCGATGGCCAGTCCGGCGTAGAACTCCAGGACAATGGCGGCGCGCTGGTCGTAACTGAGAGTACCGAGATCCGCGACGATCGGGTCTCCGGTGGGAGGGGCCGGTCCATCGATCAGCTCGACGCGCTGCCTGTTTTCCCACGGCAGCTGCACCGGTGCGCGGGCTGTGTGAACCACCGCATTGATGCCGTCTAGGCGAGGTTGGTCGACCTTGGACCAACGCCCGTAGAGCTCTGCCAGTACGCGCTGCACGACACGCTCGGCCTGCACCGGATCGCCCGTGAGCAGATAGGCCGTGGCCTGCAGGAGCGGACGTTCCCGCTCAGCCACAGCGCCGTACTCCTCATCACGGATCGCCGGCATGCCTCACCCACTTTATGAACGCTGCTCGTGCAAGCGAGGGGGACACTCGCAGCGCATTCCTTGATGGTAGTTCGGAGCCGGCGGCCGACCTATGCCCGTCCTGCTAGATGATCTTGCCCACTGGCGTAAGAATCGGTTTGTGACAACCTTTCGTCGTTATGTGGCGATCGGCGATTCAAGTACCGAAGGCCTCGAAGACCCTGACGGACAGGGTGGCTACCGGGGCTGGGCGGATCGGCTGGCCCAACACATCGCGAATGCCCAAGATGAACCGTTGGAGTACGCGAACCTGGCCATTCGCGGCATGCGAATGAAAGAGATCCGCATCGGTCAGCTCGACGACGCACTCGCCATGAAGCCCGATCTGCTCACCATCTTCGGCGGTGTCAACGACCTCATTGCCGGCCCGTGTGACTTTGACTCGATGCGCGCCGACTATGTGATCATCTTTGGCCAGGCGCGCCGCCAGGGCACCACTGTGCTCACCTTCACCATGCCGGATCCCTCAGCGATCAACCCACTTGGCAGGTATTGGCGTGATCGGGCCGCGATGCTCAACACCATCATCCGAACCGAGGCGGAGCGGCATGGGGTGTTGGTGATGGACTTTGAGCAGTATCCGGTGGCAACTGATCCGCGGCTCTGGTTTGAAGATCATCTGCACGGCAACGAGCT
>JBKPEY010000460.1:0-6074 GCA_046744405.1 Actinomycetota bacterium | reverse complement strand
GACCGAGGCGGGTCGCGCGCAGTACGGCGAGCCGACCGGATCAGATACCGGCTCGGGCTCGACCGTCGATACCGCCAAGGGTGAGGCGGCCAATGTCAGGGACACAGCCGTCGGTGCTGCGGCCGGCGTGAAGGACGTCGCCAAGAGCGAGGCCACCAACGTTGCTCAGGAGGCCAAGTATCAGGCGAGGAACCTGGTAGATCAGACCCGCTCGCAGCTGCGCGGGCAGGCGAGCAACCAGCAGTCCATGCTTGCCGAAAGGCTGCACGGATGGGCGTCGGAGCTTGGCTCCATGGCCTCGAAGTCTGAGGACTCCGGCCCGATGAGCGACCTTGCCCAGGAGGCATCCCGGCGCGTCGGCGAGATATCCCACTGGCTGGACAATCACGAGCCCGCTGATCTGCTTGACGAGGTCAAGCGGTTTGCACGTCGCAGGCCAGGCACCTTCCTGGCTCTGTGTGCAGCCGCCGGCGTTGTGGCGGGCCGAGTGACTCGAGGTGCGGTCGCCGCGAATACCAGTGTTGACTCCGATCGCGAATCGACCCCAGCACGGGCGTACGACGGCGGTGCTTATGACTACGAAAGTGCCGCGCCGAGCGGCACCGGCTATGGCACTCGCACCTACCAGGACGGTGACTACACGCCACGGTACGGCGATACCGTGCCAACTGGAGCCAGCTATTCCGGCGCAGGCACCGGGCCGACCGGGGCATTCCCCGACACCGGCATGGCTACTCCAGGGCAGTACCCCGCCGAAGGCACGGCGGCTCCAGAGCAGCCGGGCGCAACTGGCACCTCCTATCCGGACGTGACCCCTGTTGGTGACGAGGCGATCTACCCACCGCCAACTGAAGGTGAGGTCCGTCGATGACCGACTACGCAGGGCAGGCGGCTCCGCAGCGCCAGTACCGCGAGGACGTCCCAGATCCCAACGCCGGAACGAAAAGTATCGGCGACGCGCTCGGTGACGTGACGCGCGACTTGTCGGTCTTGTTCCAGCAAGAGGTGGCCCTCGCAAAAGCCGAAGTTCGCCAGGCCGCTAGCCGCGCGGGTCAAGCAGCTGGCATGTACGCCGCCGCCGCGATTGCCGCATTCTTGTTCGTGCTCTTCTTGTCGCTCGCCCTATGGGAAGCACTGAGCCCGTCGACTGGACGTGGCTGGGGCGCAGTCATTGTGGCTGTGATCTGGTTAGTGGCCGGCATAGTGCTCTTCTTCGTAGCCCGCGCGCAAATGAAGAAGGTCAGCGGACTGCCGCAGACTGCCGAGACTGTGGGCCAAATTCCGAACGCACTCAAAGGACAAGAGGAGAGAAACCAATGACGACCAGCAACGACCCGGATGAGATCCGGGCAGATATCGAGCGGACGCGCGCGACACTGAGCGACGACGTTGACGACCTCGCCCAGAGTGTCAAGCCGAAGAGCGTCGCACGGCGTCAGGTCGACAAGGTGAAGGGCGCCGTCGGCAACGTCAAGGACCGCGTCATGGGTTCCGACGAGGACGACTACAGCACCAGCTCGACGGTCGGCGACAAGGCTTCGGTTGCTAGGGATGCCGTCGCTGATAGGGCCTACGCCGCTAAGGATGCTGTCGCCGACAAGGCGTACGCAGCCAAGGACACCATGAGCGAGAAGGCCTCTGACGCAGCCGATGCGGTAAGGGAAGCGCCGGCGACCCTAAAGCGCAAGGCGCAGGGCAATCCCCTGGCAGCCGGAGTAATCGCCTTCGGCCTTGGAATGCTGGTGTCCTCGCTGATTCCTTCCAGCGAGAAGGAGCGGCAGGCGGTATCCACGCTGCAGGAGAATCTCGAGCCGGTGAAGCAGAAGGCGACCGAGGTGGCAAGAGATATGGGCGAAAGCCTGAAGCCGGCCGCTCAGGAGGCTGCTGAGTCGGTGAAGAGTACCGCTCAGGAGGGCGTCGAGAGCGTCAAGCAAGAGGGTCAGTCCGCGGCTCAAGACGTCAAGGGCCAGGCCAGGGACTCCAAGGACACGGTGCAGCAGCAGTCTGGCTAGAGCCGGCGTCGTTGAAGTCAGATAGTGGGTTCACTCTCAACATGGGAGTGAACCCACTATCTTTTTTCACCGAATCGGGGAGGTTGAACAGTGCGCATCCTGATGTGGGACGTGCATGGGGGTTACACCGACTCTCTAGTGGCCGGTACTCATGACTATCTGTTCCTGCGACGAGACAAGTCGGGTCGCGGCGGACTGGCACGTTATGGCAACTCCGCGCCGAACAATGCGTACGAGGTGACGGCCGACGAGCTGCATGATCAGCCGCCGCACCTGGTTCTGCTGCAAAGACTGGAGGAGATCGAGCTCTGCGCCGAGCACCTCGGTCGCCGACCAGGGCGTGATCTGCCGGCAATCTTTCTCGAGCACAACACTCCAAAGACTGATGTGCCGTTGACCCGACACCCGCTCGCCGACGACGCTTCCCTGCTTGTTGTGCACGTGACGCACTTCAATCAGTTGTTCTGGGACTGCGGACGTACTCGGACTCAGGTGATCGAACACGGCGTAGCCGACCCAGGCCTGCGCTATACCGGTCGCTTACCACGACTGGCGTTCGTGGTCAACGAGCCGGTACGCCGCTGGCGCGTTACGGGCACGGATTTGCTCACCAACTTCGCTGACTTCGACGTCGACGCGTATGGCATCGACGCGGATCTGCTGCCCGAGGCCATGCGGCCAGCTCACCAGCGGGTCAGCTTCGCAGGCAACCTAAAGCCGAACCAGCTTTACGACGCCATGGCGGAGCGCCGGGTCTATCTCCACCTCAACCGCTGGACCTCACTCGGGTTGTCACTGATCCAGGCGATGCTGCTCGGGATGCCGGTCGTCGTACTTGATGCCACCGAAGCATCCCGAGCAGTGCCGGACGCTGCCGGCGCCCGTTCCAGCGACATCACCGAGCTCGTCACCGCCGCCAGAAGGCTGCTGGCCGATCCCACGGAGGCGCAGCGGCGCGGAGTTATCGCGCGTCACGCGGCGCTAGAGCGCTACGGCCTGCCGCGCTTCCTGCATGATTGGGATCTCGCGTTCAAGGAAGCGTCAGAAATCGCCGTCCGCGTTTCGTAAGCTTTTGGGCGCTTGTTGGCATGCGCTGTCGGGGTTCTTAAGAAGCGATGCGAGGTGAGGTTCATGGCTGGTACCGATTACGCGGCCGGCACCGACTACACGGCTGAGGCCGACTATCCCGCTGGAACTGATGCCACTCCAGATGCGGTCCCGCTACCGCCGTCCCGTCTGAACCGAGCGCTATTGGCGATCGTACGTATCGGCGTCGGGCTGTTGTGGCTGCAGAACGTGGGCTGGAAGACTCCGCCGCACTTTGGTCGTGGTGACCCGCCAGCCGGTTTGTACCTCTCGGCCAGCTATGCCGTTTCTCACGAGGTGCTCCGCCCATACGCGTGGCTGATGGAGCGGTTCGTGCTGCCCAACTTCACCTTCTTCGGCTGGATGGTTCTGCTGGTCGAGGCGGCGCTTGGTGCATTTCTGCTGATCGGGCTCGCGACCCGCTTTTGGGCTTTGATCGGGATTGCCCAGACCGTGGTCATCGCACTATCTGTGCTGAACGCACCTCATGAGTGGTACTGGTCATATTCGCTGATGCTCTTGGTGCATGTGGCATTGTTCGCAACAGCCGCCGGCCGGTACGCGGGTCTAGATGGCGTGCTACGTCCGGGCTGGCAGCTCTCCCGTTCCTGGGCGGCGCGATTGCTGGTGCGTGTGTCATGAGCTCGTATCTGGACCTGAATTATCGGAAGTTGGATCGCGCGGCAATCGTGCTCGGAGCGGTGTCCATCATGAGCGCGGGATTCATATTCGTGCACGGCACTTTCCAGCTGGTGCAGATCAGCGCCATTGGGCTGGTCGTGGGCTCGGTGTTAGGCCTATTGGCGATCGCCGCTGGTCTGTTGGCCGAACGCACGCTCATGCTGGCCGCCGGCGCCGGCTTTCTGGTGGCGGCAGCGGCGCAGCTCGTGATGTTGTCTGGAGGTAGCAGCGGCTTCCTCGGCGGTAATGCATCGACGTTCTCGCTCTGGCTGGCGTTAGGTGCCGGGCTGATTGCCCTTGGCATGGTGCCGCGTCCGGAAACGGCTGAAGAGACATCCGCAGCTGACTGACCAAATGCGGCCAGATCTGGTGCCATGATTGTTGCTGCGTTAAACCGCTGGGTAAGGGTTTCTACGCACCATAGAGGTCATCGACCTCCGTCATGTCCCTCTGAAGGAGGATCAGATGAGTCACGCAGTCAATACGCCGAATGGTGAAGGAACCGGTAACAACGTCGATGATCGTCCGGTTGCTGCCACTCCGGCGCCGGCCACCACAACACAGCCGGCCACCACAACACAGCCGGCCACCACAACACAGCCGGCCACCACAACAGAGCCGGCCGCCACAACAGAAGAGACTGCAGTCGTACCCGACCGCCGCGAGGTGGTGAGCAGGCAGAAGGATGCCTTCGGCGGGATGAAGCTGGGTAGCTGTTTCTTCGGCTGGCTGACTGCCTCAGGTACCGCGGTACTGCTGGCCGCGCTGGTCACCGGGGTCGGCGCCGCGCTCGGACTGAGCCGGAATGTCCAGGAAGCGGGCACTTCACCGGCGCAGACCGAGTCAGTCGGATTCGTCGGCGGCATTCTGCTGCTGGCGATCATCTTCGTGTCCTACCTGGCGGGTGGGTACGTAGCTGGCCGGATGGCGCGGTTCAATGGACTCAAGCAGGGGCTCGGAGTCTGGCTATGGGCAGTGATCATCGCGATCATTGCTGGGTTGGCCGGCTGGTTGGTCGGTGCTCGATTCGACATCCTGGCTCAGGTCAATAGCCTCCCGCGCCTTCCGTTAAGCGAAGGCACGTTGACCACTGGCGGCATCATCGTCGCAATCGGACTCGTTGTCGTGAGCTTGGCTGGGGCGCTCCTTGGCGGGCTCGCCGGCATGCGCTATCACCGCCGGGTGGATCGCGCCGGCCTAGGCCGATAGGTTGCGAGTTTCGACGATCTCTTTGCAAGTAACGATCCCTTTTGCGTCTGCTGGCTACTGATTGCGCTATCTGGATATTATTGGCGTAACTAGTTGAGGTTTCGGACCTCGAGCCGGGCCTCGGCAGCCTTCAGCACTTCGTCACTTCCAATCTCGAGAAGTGCTGGATGGACCCACCGGCTATGCGGGTCTCCCGTGTAACCGCGCCAAATTACGGTGAATGGCCCCTCGGCCGGTGGGCCCCAACGTCGGGGCGATGTAGGTCCGAACAAGATTACCGAGGGCGTCGCGTACGCAGTGGCGAGATGGGCGATGCCGGTATCTCCGCTAAGGACCAGCCTGGCACGAGCCACCAGGGACGCCAGCTCACCAAGATCAAGCTCGCCCGCCAGCACGCCGCTCTGGTCGAGGCCGGCCAGCTGAGCGACCTCGAGGCAACGCAGTCGTTCCGCCGCCGATCCGGTGATCACTACCCGGTGGCCGTCGAGGGTCAGGTATCGGGCCACCTCTGCAAAACGGTTCAGCGGCCACCGTCGAGCCTCTGCCGAGGCACCTGGGTGGACAATCACCACGTCCGGAACGATCGGATCCTGTGTCGGCTTCGCCAACTCAAGAGCCGTCGAGTCGGCTGCGATTCCTTCCAGAGTTAGCAGTCGAGTCCAGCGCTCGACCTCATGCATGTCCTCACACCACTCGGGCCCGGTGATCAACGGGAACTGTGGATGCCGGTGGGTGATTATCTGCTGCGCCCCGGTCGCCAGCAGATCACGGATGCTTTCGGGTCCGGCGCCGTGCAGGTTTACTGCGAGGCCGGGGGACGGAGACAGTACCGATGGGCAGCGGGCAGTCAGCTCACCAAGGCCGTTCACCGGCAGCAACCGGTCGATCGCGCGGGTCAGCCGGGCCAGCGGCTCAAGAACTGCGGGCGCGGCGAGCGTGATCGTTGCGTGCGGAAACTTCTGCCGTAAACCGCGATAGGCAGGTACCGCAGTAAGGAAGTCCCCGAGTCCAATTGCCCTGAGGATCAAGACATCCGAGACGTCCTCGAACGTCCTCGTCGACACGGTCGCAACCTCTCCCCGGCTA
>JBKPEY010000181.1:0-2674 GCA_046744405.1 Actinomycetota bacterium | reverse complement strand
CGGACCAGCCGGGAAGATCAGGATCGATGCCAACGGAGGATGGAGCGTCGATCAGGCACAGCAATCCATTCGGCAATTGGCTCATTTCGATCTTGAATATGTAGAACAGCCGTGTGCCACGGTCGAGGAGCTCGCCGATCTGCGGCATCGCCTGGCTCGAGCCGGCCTGAACGTGCCGATTGCCGCAGACGAGTCGATCCGTCGCACTGAGGATCCTTACCAGGTGGCAGAGCAAGAAGCTGCCGACATCGCTGTGCTGAAGGTGCAGCCGCTTGGCGGAGTGCGCGCCTGTTTGGAGATCGCCGAGCGAATCGGCCTACCGGTCGTTGTGTCCAGCGCGTTAGAGACCTCGATCGGCATCCGGGCCGGGCTAGCGCTAGCCGCCGCGCTGCCTGAGCTGCCATACGCCTGTGGACTCAACACTGTGGCCTTGCTCACCGGTGACCTGGTGACAGAGCCGTTGATCGCCGCCGACGGTGTGATTTCGCTGCGCGATCCAGTAGTCGAGGAATCCGCGATCAGCAATCACCAGCCGAACCACCACGTGCAGCAGTTCTGGCAGGCTCGTCTCGTGCAAACTCGGGAGCTGACCGGTGGGTAACGCCACCGCGTGCGCCCGGGTGATCGTCGAGGAGTTGATCACTCGTGGCGTCCGCGACGTCGTGCTCGCCCCGGGTTCGCGGAGTGCACCGCTGGCGTATGAATGTTTCGAGGCCGACCGCATCGGACTGCTGCGGCTGCACGTCCGGGTCGATGAGCGGACTGCGGCATTTCTTGCTCTCGGGCTTGCCAAGGGTTCGGGCGCGCCAACTGCAGTGCTGACGACCTCCGGTACCGCCACGGCAAACCTCCACCCAGCGGTCCTGGAAGCCTGGCACGCTCATCTGCCGCTGATCGTGATCACCTCCAGCCGGCCGCGGGCACTGATCAACACCGGTTCCAACCAGACCGCTGACCAAGATCAACTCTTTGGCCGGCACGTTCGGGCATACGTGGGGCTCTCGGATGAGGTTCTTGATCATCGCACCTGGCGTTTCGAGATGCGGAGGATCCTGGCCGCGGCCACCGGCCTTCGGACCCGAATGCCTGGACCGGTGCAGCTGAACGTCGAGTTCAGTGAGCCTTTGCTACCGGCGGAGTCTGCCTGGCCGCCACCGGCCCCGGAATTTGTGATCACTGCATCTGATAATCCAACCGAACCCAGAGCGCTTCCCGACGGGGCTCAGACGGTGATCATTGCGGGCGACTGCACACCTGAGGAGGGAAAGGCCATCGCGGAGCTCGCCGAACATGCCGAAGTTCCGCTGATGGCAGAGCCGTCGAGCAATGCGCGGCACAGCCGAGTAGCCCTCTCGACCTACCGGCTCCTGTTGTCTTCCACGCTTGCCGAGGAGATCGAGCGGGTTGTCGTTTTCGGCCGGCCAACACTGTCCCGCCCGGTCAGCCGGCTGCTGGCGCGCGATGATCTTGATGTGGTTGTCGTGTCGGCGTACGCGGACTGGGTCGACCCAGGCCGCACCGCCTCCACTGTGACGGATGCGGTGCGGTTGCCTGAGCCTGGCAATCGGCACTGGTTGGATGCGTGGCGCGAAGCGGACATCACGGCGCGGGAGCGCCTCGATGCCTTGCTGGACAAACAGCAGTACTTCAGCGGACCTGCGTTAGCCGCCACGGTGTGGACCGCTCTTGGCGCTGACGGTGTGTTGTTTGCCGGCTCTTCTAGCCCAATCAGGGACCTTGACCTGGCGCCGGTCACCTCAGCATCCCCACTGGTCTATGCCAACCGCGGGCTGTCCGGTATCGATGGGAATGTCTCCACAGCCGCCGGGATCGCCCTGGCGCTGGAACGCCCGACCCATGCCCTGCTGGGTGATTTGACTGCGTTGCATGACGCTACCGGCCTGGTTATCGGCCGGTCGGAACCGCGGCCAGACCTCAGGCTCGTGGTGGCCAACGACGATGGTGGCAGCCTCTTTGCCACCTTGGAGCAGGGCGAGCCTGCCCACATGGGAGCCTTCGAGCGACTGTTCGGTACGCCCCAAGGTCTGCGATTCGAGGCCTTGGCGGCCGCGGCGGGGATCGGTTACCGGCGGGCGGAAGCCGCTGCCAAGCTGACTGAGATTCTTGCCGAACCGCCAGTCGGCGTAGAGCTGGTTGAGGTAGTCATCGACCGTGCGCACCGCCGCACTCTGGATCGCGAGATCATTGGGCTCGCAACCACGCTCTGACCTGGCTAGTGGCGGTCACATCGTCCTCGTTGTACTCCAACACCCGGCGTCGCGCCCGAACCCGCGCTTCAGCGGTCTCCCCATGTACGGCCTCGGCGAACCACAGCTGTGAGTTGAGCCCACCCGGATCCTCGTCACGCCAGCGAAATCCCACATGCCGCGCCATCAGCTTCAGACCGAGGCCGCTTACGCCAAAGTAATGAGTCTTGACGATCTCCAGCACGTCGACGAAATGCTCCTCCGCATAGGCCGCCGCCCAGTCCAACAACTCCTGATGCTCCCGCCGCGCAAGCTCGATGATCTTGGCAACCTCGTAGGCGCTGTAGTGGAAAATCGCGACGGACGGCTCAGACTGAACAATGTTTCGCAACCAAGTAAAGGCATCGACAGCGAGCGCCGCCTCGCTCTGGTCATCGAGATCATCGAAGCGACTGAATTCGTGATAG
>JBKPEY010000454.1:0-2202 GCA_046744405.1 Actinomycetota bacterium | reverse complement strand
GCAGCCGCGCAGCGACTTCGGGGTGCGTCCCGAGTGCGTACCAGGCCGCCGCCATGGTTCGCGCGGTCGTCTCATGGCCGGCGAAGAACATGGTGATCGATTCATCCCGCAGCAGGGTTTCGGTCATCTCCTCGCGTGTGTCGGGGTCGCGCGCCTCCATGAGGCGTGACAGCAGGTCGTTCGGCCATTCCGTCTCGTGGATCGCCCGGCGCTCGGCGATCAGTGCGGTGATCGAACCATGCACGAGATCGCGTGCTTTGAAATAGCGCCGGTTGCGCCTGCTGGGCACCCACGTCGGCACGCGGACGGGAACCATTTGGCTGTCGACGTAGGTGATCATCATCTCGACGGCGCTCTTCATCTGCGCGATCGACTCAGGTGCCTCCGAACTGAACATCGTCTTGAGGATGATCGAGGCGGTGATCAGCACCATCTCTTCCGACAGGTCGACCTGCCGCCCTTCGTCGGCCAGTTCCTCCCAGCGCACGGCGAAGTTCAACGACTCGCGGATCACCAGGTCGGCGTAGGTCGCGACACCCCTCGGAGTGAAGAAGGGCGCCATCAGCTTCCGCTGGCGGCGCCACAGATCGCCGGTGCTGCCGACCAGACCTTGGCCGATCAGATACTTCCGGACGACGTCGTAGCTTCCCCCCTTGTCATAGCGCTGGCGGCCCGAGACCGTGACCTGCTCGACAGCGTCGGGATGCATGACGAACACGAGCCGACGCGGACCGACGTGTGCTTCGAAGACATCGCCGTGCTCACGCCAGAGATCGCCGGCGAAGTGAAGGAACCCCCTGCTTCGAACGCCCCGGGCGAAGGCGATCGGACCCACAGCGGGCGCACGCACCATCAGGCTCCCTTCGCCGCGATGCGCGTCAGAGTATCCGAGCCGTGCGCGGCGGTCTATGGTGCTGCGCGGCGCAGGTGTATAGCAGTACCGGATGCCGCGCCCCGCTG
Source organism: Actinomycetota bacterium (assembly GCA_046744405.1). Lineage (GTDB taxonomy): Bacteria > Actinomycetota > Actinomycetes > Propionibacteriales > Propionibacteriaceae > Microlunatus. The sequence goes on along the minus strand of JBKPEY010000454.1, from coordinate 1,242 downwards.
CCGCCCAGGGTGCGATGTCGACGGTCGGCCCTAGAGTGCTCGACGAGCACGCGTACGCAGGTATTGGAGTCGAAGCATTGTTAAGCCAGAACGTCCGAGGAGGAGGGCCGCATGCTGACATCGATTGCGGGAAAATCCGTCGTCGTCACCGGTGCGAGCAAGGGCATCGGTAAGGGCATCGCGCGGGTCTTCGCTGGGAACGGCGCGAAGGTCACGATCGTCGCGCGGCACGGCGACGAGGCGAATGCCGCGGCGAAGGAAATCGGCGGCGATGCGAGCGCCGCCATAGCCGACGTGACGAACCTCGCCGAGTTGGAGAAGATGGCGAAGAGCGCGGCGCGGCTGAATGGCGGCATCGACGTACTCAGCGCCAATGCCGGGATCTATCCGCAGGCGAGGATCGAGGACATGTCGCCCGACCAATGGGACGCAGTGCTCGCAACCAATCTGAAGGGCACGTTCCTCGCCGTGAAGGCCTGCGTGCCCTACCTCAAGAAATCCCCCGCCGGCCGGATCGTGATCACCTCCTCGATCACGGGTCCGATCACCGGCTTTCCCGGCTGGACGCATTACGGAGCGTCGAAATCCGGCCAGCTCGGCTTTCTGCGCACCGCCGCGATCGAGCTCGCGAAATACGGGATCACCGTCAACGGGGTCATGCCCGGCAACATCATCACCGAGGGGCTGGAGTCGCTCGGTCCGGAATACCACGAGACCATGGCCGCCTCGATCCCGCTGAAGCGGCTCGGCACCGTGGAGGACATCGGTTACGCCGCACTGTTCCTCGCCTCGAAGGAAGCGGGCTATATCACTGGTCAGACGATTGTTGTGGACGGCGGGCAGATCCTCCCGGAATCGCTCGAAGCGCTAAAGGATTAGGCGCGGTTCCCGCCACCGCCGCGCGCGTATCACTTCGGGGTCTGCTCTACTCTCAAGATCAACTTCGTGAACTTTTGAACTTTTGACGTCGATCTTGTGACCACCTTCTCATGAGAGGGCGTCGCTCAGCAGGTGCAGATGGTTGCCGCTAGTGGTGTCATGCCATGACCGTGAGTTTGGCGTTGTTTTGTTATGCATCGGTCGACCGCACCGATTTGATTTCCTGCAAGTGATGTGCTGAAAACCGTGCTATAAACAGGTCCGTCTCGGCCGCCAGCTCAATGTGACGGCTACCTCGGGAGGGAGACTCGATGGCACGCCACCGCCGTCGCGTTCAGCCGGCTGATCTCCCCGGCTTTTCAC
>JBKPEY010000254.1:0-7013 GCA_046744405.1 Actinomycetota bacterium | reverse complement strand
TCAGGATCAGCAGATTGCGCCAGCACATCCAGCAAGGGCTCATGCTCATCGGCCCAGTGATCGATGACTTGTTCCGCCGCCTCGGCGTCTACGAATCCCCGTCGCGCCAGCGTGCCCTGTGTGGTCTCGATCCGAATCATTTGCCTCGATGGTACTGAGCACACTCCGGTGAATCCGCTCTGCACTCTGAGCGACCAGCGCAACTTGGTAGCGTCACCGCGGAGGTCGTAGATGATGGAAACGGCACGTCTGCCGCCGCAGGAAGCGTTACTCGAGCAATCGCGAACCGTACTGGCTTGGTTGAAGGGCTTGCCAGCTGGGACCTTCGAACGGCCGACGGTGCTGGCGAATTGGGACCTACGGCAGCTCGCCGGCCACCTTGTCCTCATCCACAGCAGCTTCACCACATCGATAGATCAACCGACCAAGGAAGCGGCTGTTCCAGTCCATGAGTTCGTGACGCGATATCGACGCGATGTCGACATGATCATGGAGTCGACTCTGCAGGCCTCCGCCGGACTTTCCGGCCCGGAGGTGGTGGAACGGCTGGAATCCGCAATTGATGATCTTGCAAAAAGGCTGGACGCAGGCGTCCGGATGCCTCAGGTGATCATAACGCGACGTGGCCCAATTACGATCGAGGACTATCTCGCCACCCGGATCGTCGAATTGGTCATACACACTGATGATCTCAATCGATCTGTTCCAGAGATGACGCCGGCAACGCTGCAGCGCAGTGCTCTGGCGCGGTGTACGCGGACGCTCGCAGCGATTCTCGCGGCGCGACATCCTGGTCGCTCGGTTGAGGTAAGAGTGCCGCCGTACGCCGCCGTACAGTGCGCCATCGCAGACCCAGGACCGACCCATACCCGCGGCACCCCGCCGAACGTCGTGGAGACCGACCCGGTCACGTTCCTGCGGCTGGCAACTGGCCGTACTTCTTGGGCCGAGGCAGCTGCAAACGGTTGGGTTCACGCGTCCGGTCTCCGTGCCAACCTGTCTCCGGTACTCCCCTTCCTCTCCTAAACGCCGACTTGTCAGAATCCAGCGGTGCTATAGCACTGCTGGATTCTGACAAGTCGGCGTGATTTACAGGACGGGCAGCAGCCGCCTCAGTTCCAGTGGCGTCACTTGTCGGCGGTACTCCTCAAACTCAGCGCGCTTGTTCCGAAGGAAAAAGTCGAAGACATGCTCACCGAGCGTCTCCGCAACGAGATCGGACTGCTCCATTCTGTGGATTGCCTCATCCAGGTTCCGTGGCAGCGGTGAGATTCCGAGCGCCTGCCGTTCGCGTTCCGTGAGAGACCACACATCGTCCTCCGCGCCTTCCGGCAGCTCGTACTCACCTTCGATCCCGGCCAGACCCGCCGCGAGGACAAGAGCAAAGGCCAGGTAGGGATTGGCGGCCGAGTCGATAGAACGCAGCTCAATCCGCGCTGAAGATCCCTTGTTCGGTTTGTACATCGGCACGCGCACCAGCGCCGAGCGGTTGTTACGGCCCCAGCAGATGTAGCTTGGCGCCTCACCGCCCCCGGCCAATCGCTTGTAGGAGTTGGTCCACTGGTTGGTTACCGCGGTGATTTCGGCGGCATGCCGAAGCAGGCCGGCGATGAAATAGCGCCCGATCTTGGACAGGTGATGTTCGGCACTGGCGTCGTAAAAGGCATTGTTGTCACCTTCGAAGAGCGACATATGGGTGTGCATGCCCGATCCCGGATGTTCGGTGAACGGCTTGGGCATGAACGAGGCGTAGATGCCTTGCGACAGTGCGACTTCCTTGACGACCACCCGGAAAGTCATCAAGTTGTCGGCCGTGGACAGCGCATCGGCGTAACGAAGATCAATTTCCTGCTGGCCCGGACCACCCTCGTGGTGGGAGTACTCGACCGAGATTCCCATCTGCTCCAGCATGGTGATCGCCCGACGTCGGAAATCTGTGCCCAAGCTCTGTGGCGTGTGATCAAAGTAGCCGGACTGATCCACTGGGACGGGCGGCTTGCCCGGCTCGATCGGATCCTTGAAGAGGAAGAACTCCACCTCCGGATGGGTGTAGAAGGTGAATCCGAGATCAGCGGCCTTCTTGAGCGCCCGCTTCAGCACATAGCGCGGGTCAGCGTAGGACGGCGAGCCATCCGGCATCGTGATATCGCAGAACATCCGCGCCGTGGCCGGGCTGGTGTCACGCCATGGCAGCACTTGGAAGGTCGAGGGGTCGGGATGAGCGAGCATGTCTGATTCATAGACCCGGGCGAAACCTTCAATGGCCGAACCGTCGAAACCCATGCCCTCGGCAAAGGCGCCTTCCAGCTCGGCAGGTGCGACGGCGACAGACTTCAGAAAGCCAAGAACATCGGTGAACCACATACGGACAAAGCGCACATCGCGCTCTTCGATCGCCCGCAACACGAACTCGGTCTGCTTGTCCACCCGGCCAAGTCTGCCGCCAAGGATGTAACAGCAGAGTTACGCCAGGTATGCGGGCTTGACCTTGACGTCTGGCCGATGCCGCCCCCGTACGGTCGCGTCGTAGTCTCGTGCCGTGCCTCATCTACGGATTGCCATGGCTCAGGTCAATGCCACTGTCGGAGATATCTCGGCCAACGCCGACCTGGTCATGGATTGGTCGAAGCAGGCGGCCGACGCCGGCGCTCATCTGGTGCTGTTTCCCGAGATGATGCTCACCGGCTACCCGGTCGAGGATCTGGCATTGCGAAGCAGTTTCGTGGAAGCATCACGCACCTCGATCAAGCGCTTGGCTGCCCGGCTGCTCGATGCAGGCCTTGGTGATCTTGTCGTGGTAGTTGGATACCTAGACCGCACTGACGAACCTGACCATCCCAAGGGTGGGCATCCACTCAACGTTGCCGCCGTATTGCACCAGGGTGAGATGGTCTGCTCGTACGCAAAACACCACCTACCGAACTACGGGGTGTTCGACGAGTACCGATACTTCAAGCCCGGCAACGAACTTCAGGTGCTGCGCATCCGCGGCATCGATGTCGCGATAGCCATCTGTGAAGATCTCTGGCAGGACGGCGGCCCAGTGACAGCGACCGCGGAAGCACAGGCTGGCCTGCTGGCGGTGATCAATGCCAGTCCGTACGAGCGGGACAAGGACGACGTACGCGGCGACTTGGTGAGACGACGCGCCCAGGAGGCTGGCTGTCCACTCGCTTACGTCAATCTCGTCGGCGGGCAGGATGAGCTGGTATTCGACGGCGACACCATGATCGCCAGTCCGGATGGCACCATCTTCGTACGCGCCCCGCAATTCGTCGAAGATCTAGTAGTTGCTGATCTTGATCTGGCACCCGGCACGGCATCGCTGCAGCGGGAGATCGCAGCGGGCACCGTTCCAGCCGAGCCCGGCCAAAGTGGCATGATCATCCTTCGCCATCACATCTCCGATGCTGCTGACGCGCCGGCTGAGATGATCACACCGGTCGTCGCGAAACCGCTGGAGGCAATGGCCGAGGTCTATCTCGCCTTGGTCATGGGCCTACGCGATTACTGTTCCAAGAACGGAATCGAACGGGTCTATCTCGGACTGTCCGGAGGCATTGACTCAACGCTGGTTGCCACTCTGGCATGCGATGCGCTTGGCGCAGATCAGGTCTATGGCATTTCCAATCCCAGCGCCTACTCCTCCGAGCACTCTAAAAGCGACGCGGCTGAGCTGGCGGAACGGACCGGTCTGCATTTCACGAGTGTGCCGATTGCTCCGGCCGTCGATGCGTTTCACCAGATGCTCGATGTGGACGGCATCGCCGCCGAGAACCTTCAGGCCAGAATCCGCGCCGTGATTTGGATGGCGGAATCCAATCAGCACACGCCCTCGATCGTCTTAGCCTGCGGCAACAAGAGTGAGCTCGCCGTCGGCTACAGCACCATCTACGGAGATGCAGTCGGCGGTTTTGCGCCGATCAAGGACGTGCCGAAAACCTGGGTTTGGAAGTTGGCGCGGTGGCGAAACGAGCAGGCCGAGCAGCGCGGTGAAACTCCGCCGATTCCGGAGAATGCGATCACCAAGGAGCCAAGCGCCGAACTGCGGCCGGGCCAAAAAGACACCGATTCGCTGCCGCCCTATGAGTTGCTGGACGACATTCTTGACGACTACGTCGAGGGAGACGCAAGCCATTCCGACATTGTGGAGATGGGCTTCGATCCGCACGTGGTCGACCGGGTCATCCGACTGGTTGATCTTGCCGAGTACAAGCGGCGACAATATCCTCCAGGCACCAAGATCAGCTTTAAGGCATTCGGCCGCGACCGGCGATTGCCGATCACCAACGGCTGGCGCGAGGGCCGTTGAGGTGACCTCGATCCCCTTCCTGACATCGGGGCGGTCGGATCCGGTCCTGCTCAGGTAGTGGGAAATGCCAGAAGGCCTACCTGGCTGGTACCACGACCCTGCGGGGGTGCCTGGCCGTTACCGCTACTGGGACGGCACGAGGTGGTCGGCTGTCACCACCCACGACCCTCAACAACCCGCGCCGGCCACGTTTGAGGCTGCCTCGAGGCCTAACCCGGGGTCGCAGGAGCGCCCCGCCGGCCGATCGGGGCGAACACGCCGGGGAGCGGCATTGATCATTTGCGTGCTCGCGATTGTCGTGAGTGCGGTGGTCGCAGCATCGGTCTACCTGCACAGCCTCCGGCAGGTGATTGGCACGCCGACTCCGAACCCCACAGCGACTCGGCCCACCGATTCCTCACCCACACCGACGGCGAAGCCTCGGCAGACTCCCTCAGCCACTTCGACACCAACAACCCCGGTACCTGTGCGCTGCCCAAAGGGCAATCCCAATTCTCGGGCTCCTCACCCCGTTGACGGCCGGGTTTACGGGGGCAATCTATCGTTCGAAGAGCAGCCGACGTTCGAGCCAGCAGCGGTGGAACCGCGTTTCAGCTTCGCCTACGACGTGCTTCAACAGACGCTCCCGGTGAGTACGGATCCAAACTGGATTGCCCAGCTAGCAGTCGGTCAGCTGCGCGGCCAGGATGGCTTCGCGGGCGATGCGCAGAACACTGTCGAGAACTTGGTGCACTGCCTCATAACGGGAAACATGTACAACCCATACCTGCCGAGAAGAACCGATATCCGCAGCGAGAGCCTGAGCATCGACGGTCACAGCGGATGGCTGATCGACAGCGAAATCACTGTTGATCGACCTGATCTCAAGGTCGCTGGTGACCACGCGATCTTCATCGTGGTACGCGACGGATCCAATTGGGGCTTCTTCTTCGGTGCGGTGCCGATCGGGAATGCCCAGCTCGACGCCGTCCTGGCCACGACGATTCGCGGGCTGCGTGCCAGCTGATGCCCCAACCGGCTTAGCCCCCATAGCGGCGTCCTTAGCCGGCAACGTCCTCTTCAGAAATAACGATCATGGACTCCAGCCGAGGGGCCCCGAACGTGGTTGCCATGGCGACATCGCTGGCGTCGCGACCTCGTCCGATGAGCACCCGACCCTTACGCCGTTCGTTGTTGCGCGGATCGAAGGTCCACCAGCGGTCACCCAGGTAGACCTCCATCCAGGCCGCAAAGTCCATCGGTAGATCGCGATGCGGAATGTCGATCTCTGGCAGGTAACCAAAGACATAGCGAGCGGGAATGTTGAGTGCGCGGCAGAAGGAAACAGCGAGGTGGGTGAAGTCCCGGCACACCCCGTAGCCGCTGCTGTGAACATCGGCGGCAGTTGTCCACGGGTTAGAGGCGCCGTACTGGAATTGGAGATGATTGTGGACGTAGTCGCAGATCGCTTGCACCCGCCGGTAGCCGGGCGGCAGATCGCCGAAGCGTTGCCAGGCCTCGGCACCGAGGACATCGGGTAGGCAATAGCGACTCGGAAGGATGTAGATCAGCGCCTCATCGGGTAGCTGATCCGGCGTCAGCTCCGGCGCCTCCTCATCGACATCTTCCACCGCGTCAGGCGCGATCACACTCGCCCGATAGTTGATCACTGAGCGCCCGGCCGGCAGCACCAAGCGTCGGCAGGGATTGCCATAGAGATCTGTGTACGCGTGAGTCGTCCCATCAGGCTCCAGCGACCAGCGGTCGTCGATCACGTCGACTTTTTGATCACTCAATGGCTCCACTTGGAAAACCGCGTGAATCTCGGTTTCCGCCTCGTGAACGAACTCACAGCCGACCGTCAGGCGGCGCGTCATCGCCACCAACTCCCGTTGTCCGGAACTAGCACGAAGGTCTCTCCTCGCTGACGACCTCACGAATCGGGCACGAAGACAAGATCGTAGCGCCGGATCAGGGGCCATTGCGAAGGCGGAGGCGACGAGGTCATCTCGTATTCCGATACGCACTGGGTGCCTAGCCCAATCTCTATATTCTCTAGCGATCTAGTAGAGATAGAGGACTATTCCTCTCGACCGAAAGTCACAACCATGTCCTTACGCAAAGTCCTACGCGTACGCGCTCTTGCTGCCCTGATTGCAGCAGCTGCCACCGTTCTGTTCACCGGCTGCGTCGGCGGCGCCGCCACAGCGCCGGATGATCCCGGAACAACGACACTGCACCTCGTCGGCTACGCGGTACCCAAAGAGGCGAACAATGCGATCCAGAAGAAGTTCGCCGAGACAACCGAAGGCAAAGACGTCACCTGGGAGGAGTCGTACGGGGCTTCGGGTGACCAGAGCAGGGCTGTCCTGAACGGCCTGAAGGCCGATTACGTCAATTTCTCCCTGGAAGGTGACGTGACCCGGCTCGTCAAGGCAGGTCTGGTCGATCAGAGCTGGAACTCTGGACCAACCAAGGGCATCGTTTCAGACTCCGCCGTCGTGATCGTGGTTCAGAAGGGCAATCCTCTCGGCATCAAGGACTGGTCTGACCTCACCAAGCCCGGAGTCAAGATCGTCACTCCTAATCCGGCATCGTCTGGTTCGGCACGCTGGAACATCCTGGCGGCATACCAGCAGGTGATCGCAAATGGCGGCACGGAGGCTGAGGCGAAGGCGTACCTCACCAAGTTCTTCAACAATGTGGCTGCGCTGCCCGGCAG
>JBKPEY010000009.1:0-1489 GCA_046744405.1 Actinomycetota bacterium | reverse complement strand
TATGAGCTCTCAGCCCGCGGAGTTACCGGCCAATCGTCTGGATAGAGATCAGCTGCATCCTCATGCAACGCGTAAAGCTTTTTACGGGCCCGTCCCGAGAGTCGGTCCCCAAACACGATGCCATTCAGGTGATCTGTCTCGTGTTGCAGGCAACGAGCCAACAGGCCTGTGCCAACCACCTCGACCTTTTCGGCGTTCTGGTCCAGACCGCGACATATCGCGGTATCAGGCCGCGCTAGCTCGATATAGGCACCGGGCAGGGAAAGGCACCCCTCGTCGGCGGAGTGCAGTTTTCGTTCCTTGCCCTCGGGCAGGACCACCTCAGCGTTGCACATCACGCCGACATGCCTGACCTGTTCATCGTCGGCGCAGTCGTAGACGAACACCGCGAGATCAACGCCTACCTGGGTGGCAGCCAGGCCGACGCCTTCGGCCGCGTACATGGTGGCGAACATGTTCCGAACGAGCTCCAATAGCTCCTCGTCGAACGCAGTAACGGGACGAGTCTGCCCGTGCAAAATCTGGTTCCCCCAGCGGACGATCGGCAAGATCGTCCCGCCGGTCCTCAACTCGTCTACGGTGCTGGTCTGAGATGGCACGCCGGTGAGGTTACCGCGTGGCGCACTTGGAATGCGCGCTCCGGTATTTGAGAGTGGTCACGTGGCAGAGACTGGATTGCCGCCGCAGTTCGAGGTATTGCTGGCTGCCTACGTTCGCCATTTGCGAGGCCAGCGCAACCTGGCGGAGCACACTGTGCGCTCCTACCGCACGGATCTAGTGGATTTGTTCAGTCATCTCGATCGGCTCGGTATTGAATCCATAGACAAGGTGGACCTGAGAGCGCTGCGCAGTTGGCTGGCGAAGCAGCACACGCTCGGCCATGCCCGCACGACGTTGCAGCGACGAGCCGCCGCCGCACGAGTGTTCTTCGCCTGGGCGCACGAAACCGGCCAGCTCGCTACCGATCCCGCGGCCAACCTGCGCTCACCCAAGACCACTCGGGTTTTGCCGCCAACCCTTGACCGAGTGACGGCGGCTCAGATGCTCGATGAGGCGATTGCCACGGCAAGAGAAACCGGGGGACCGGCCGCCGCTCGTGACGTGGCCGTCTTGGAGGTCTTGTACTCCACCGGAATCCGAGTCTCGGAATTATGTGGTCTCGACCTGAATGATCTTGACCGCGATCGCCGCGTCATCAGGGTCTTCGGCAAGGGCAGCAAAGAACGAACGGTTCCCCTTGGTGCGCCCGCCTTGCGTGCGGTCGACGCCTGGCTCAGAAACGCCAGGCCGCAGCTCATGACTGATCAATCCGGCTCGGCAATCTTCATCGGCGACCGCGGGAAGCGGATCGACCCTCGAGCTGTCTCTTATACACATCTGACGCTGCCGACGACCAGTCGACGGTGTAGATCTCGGTGGTCGCCGGAGCATTAAAAGGGGGGGGGGGGGGGGGGGGGGGGGGGGGGGGGGGGGGGGGGGGGGGGGGGGG
>JBKPEY010000299.1:0-5181 GCA_046744405.1 Actinomycetota bacterium | reverse complement strand
CCTACTAGGCAGGCCGCCACCACCGGGTGGCCCGCCATCTCCTTGACGTTGTAAGCATTGACCGGCCTGATCCGGCCTGTGTCATCGCGATATGCAAACCAGCTGTCTTGCAACCAGCCAGCGTGTACCAGATCGGCTGCGTCGTTGAGAACGCATGCGATCTGATCAAGCTCGGCGAGCCGCGCGCTGATTTGGTCGCGGAGCCGAAGCTGTCGGAATTGTCGCCGCCGGGTCCGCCAACCTTGAACCTCGACGATGTCGGCGCCAAGTGCTGGGGGCGCCGAAATGGTAGCGGCCGTCATTTCCCGACTGTACCTCCGCGGCGCCCGACAGAACGAGTCCCGATTCGACTGAAAAAAGGGCCGATTACACAAATTGGCAGGCGATTGGCTGGTGACCCACCTGGGACGCCGCACGGCTCGAACGGCTTAGGCCTCAAGCGTCACACTGCTCAACACTGTCGAGCTGCTGATCTTGAGGATGCCGTCCTCTCGGACCAGTCCGTACGCGGTCCGCTCGCGCACCACCCGGCCGTCTTTGAAGTAGTAGGTGAGTGTCGCTCGCGCTGAACCTGGCGGAGTTCCTCTCACATCAGCCACAGTGACTTTGCCAATGGCATCCCAGAATCGTTGGTACGCCTGTCGACCGCCGGCATGGTTGGTTTGGTACGAGCGGGTCATCCGCGGCCAGGCTGCATCGGTGTTGCGCGGCATCAAGGCGTAGTAACTGGTGATCGCGCGCCTGAGCTCAGCCGCGGTGGGCGTGCCTCGAACTGTCGGTGCAGTCGTTGGGGCCTTGGTTTGGGTATGGGTCTTGGTTCGTGGCGTCGCTTTAGGTGGTGGACCCTGCTGCGGTGCGGAGGCTTTCGGAGTTGGCGATGCTGCGCTCGGAGTGGCGGACGGTTCGCTCGAAGCGGAGGATGTGGCAAGACTTGTGCTCGCAGGTGCGGCCGAGCTCGCCTGGCCGGTGTTGGCCGATGGATCGGCGGCTCGGCGGTCGTTCACGAACAAGGCAGTGAGGAGGATTCCAACGCCGAGAAGGGCAACAACGGCCATCACAGCCGCCAGGCCGCGCCGACGCGGGGGTTGGCTTGGAGGCTGATCATCGATGGCCGGCGCCCATTGGGATTCGGCAGCTGGGCCTGCCGAAGGATTCGTCGGGGAGTGGCTCGGATCGTCTTCGGCAACTTGTGGCTCATCCGCTGCTGGAGTCGGACCGACGACCGTCGTCTCCAATGGACCACCTACGGCCAGATGAGCCAGATGCTCGGCTACCGCACTCATCTTCGGACGGGCATCCGTGTCGGTCGAGAGCATCTGCAAGATCACCGGGGCCAGCACACCGCTGTGCTGTGGCGGTGTGAACTGCCCCGATGCCACTCGATGCAGCAACGCCATGGTGTTGTCGTCGATGCCAAACGGTGGACGGCCTTCGAGTGCGCTGTAGAGCGTCGAACCCAGCGAGAACACGTCAGAGGCGAAGTTCGCCTCACCCCCGCGGGCAACCTCGGGAGCGAGATAGGCCGGGGTGCCGTGGATCATGCCGCTGCTGGTCAAAGTCGCATCGCCCAATGCCCGAGCAATACCGAAGTCGCTGATCAAGGCCGTACCATCGTCGGCGATCAAGATGTTGCCCGGCTTGACGTCGCGGTGCACGATGCCGACCGCGTGGGCCGCGGCCAACGCCGAAGCCACTTCGGCACCTACCTTTGCGGCTTCGTTCGGCTGCAATGGCCCACTCTCCTGCAGTACCGCGGCAAGGGTGATCGAGGGGATGAATTGCATGATCAACCACAGCAGGCCGTCCTGCTCGACGGCATCAAAGACCGGCACGGCGTGCGGGTGCTGGAGTCGTGCAGTGAGTCGGGCTTCACGCAGCGCGCGCTGGTTGGCCAGTTCTGCTTCTCGGGTTGAGCCTTCCGACTGGCGATAAAACTGCTTGAGGGCGACACGACGTTCCAGGCGTTCATCCACGCCTTCCCAGACCACACCCATGCCTCCGCTGCCTATGCGGCGCAGCAAGTGGTATCGATCGGCAATGAGAGCCTGTGATTCAGTCACCGAAGCGCCTCTCATTCGGGCCACCGCTGAGGCCGTCGTCGAGCTAGGAGCGCCGGGTCGGCGCCATTAGCTGTTCATTACCCCATCGGGGCGGATTCGATTGGTCAGAAAGGATGTCGGTTATGAACGATGTGTCAGGGCTACAAGGCCGCTCGGCGTTGATCACCGGCGGGGCGAGCGGAATCGGTGCGGCGATCGCGCGCCGGCTCGCAGGATTGGACGTCGCGGTGCAGATCGCTGATCTGGATCTGGGCGGAGCCCAGGCGGTAGCTGCTGAAACTCGCGGAGAGGCCTGGCAGCTTGACCTCAGCGACCCGGCAGCTTTGAGCGGCATGGAGCTCGAGGTGGACATTCTGGTCAATAACGCCGGCGTTCAGCGGGTCAGCCCGATTGAGGAACTCGATCCGGAGATCTTCCACCAGATGCTCATGATCATGGTGGAAGCGCCGTTCCGGCTGATCCGGTCGGCTCTGCCGTATATGTACGCCCAGGGGTACGGCCGGATTGTGAACGTGTCCTCGGTGCACGGCCTGCGCGCGTCGGCGTACAAGTCTGCCTACGTTACCGCCAAGCATGCCCTGGAGGGTCTGTCCAAGGTGACTGCGCTAGAAGGCGGTCCGCATGGCGTAACGAGCAATTGCATCAACCCCGGCTACGTTCGGACGCCGCTTGTGGAAAAGCAGGTCGCCGACCAGGCCCGAATCCACCGGCTCGACGAGTCGGCGGTGCTGGAGGAGGTCATGCTGGCTCACAACGCCATCAAGCGTTTGGTAGAGCCCGAGGAAGTCGCAGCCCTGGTCGCCTGGCTGGTCGGCCCAGAGGCGGCCATGGTCACCGGAGCCTCCTACACCATGGACGGCGGGTGGACAGCGCAGTGAGCAGCTCCTACCAGGCGATCAGTGTCGCGGTCGATGGTGGCCAGCTACGCGGCGGAGAGTGGAATCCGTCGGGAGCTACGACGGTGGTCGCCGTACACGGGATCACCGCCAACCACCGCAACTTCGCACTGCTGGCCGAGGCGCTGCCCGGACACCGGCTGCTGGCCCCCGATCTACGGGGGCGCGGAGCGAGCCGTACGTTGCCTGGTCCGTGGGGGATTGATCAGCACGCTGAAGACGTGGCCGCGCTGATCACCTCCTCGGCTGCTGGACCCGTGGTGCTCGTCGGCCATTCGATGGGCGGCTTTGTGGCGGCCGCGCTGGCGCGGCGGTTTCCGGATCTCGTCTCTGGTCTGCTCCTCGTCGATGGAGGACTGCCTCTTCCGCTGCCTCAAGGAATCGACGTGGACCAGGCAATCGCAGCGACCCTGGGCCCGGCCCTCCAACGACTGCAGATGACGTTTCCTAGCCGGGACGCCTACCACCGATTCTGGCAAGCCCACCCTGCGTTTCGTGAGGCATGGAGCGAAGCCGTTGCTGACTACGTGGATTACGATCTCGTGGGCAATCCGCCGGAACTGAAATCCTCTGTGTCGGAGCAGGCAGTCCGACAAGACGCCCTTGACCAATTCCAAGATCCGGATACGGCCGACGTGCTGGGCGGTTTCTCCGGCCCGGCGCGGCTCCTGGCGGTCTCACGCGGGCTGCTGAACCAGCCGCCCGGGCTCTATCCGGCGGCGGACCTGATGCGCTGGCGCAGCCGACTGCCCTCGTTGACAATCGACGAAATACCGGAGCTCAACCACTACACGATCATGTTGCATCCGTCCGGCGCTGCTCGGGTCGCGGCTTCGATCGGCATGCTGGGCTGACTGAGGATCGCGCTGCACTAGCCCAACTGCTTGTCGAAAAATGCGACCGTCCGCTCAATTGAGCGCTCCCATTGGCGCTCAAAGGTGTGGCCCTCCCCGCGGTATCTGACGAAGCTGACGTCTTTGCCGGCAGTCTTGAGCGCCTTCACAGTCGCTTCTGACCATCTGATCGGACACGTATCGTCTTCGATGCCGTGATGCACGAGCACCGGCTCGGTGATCCGATTGAAGTAGGGCCGCGGCGAGGCCGCCCGCCAGAATTCGGGTGACTTGTCGGGCAGCCCGTACGTCCGCGCGATCCGGCGGTTGGTTCGCGATCTGTCCTCCGACGGCCGATAGAACTGCTTCCAGTTATCGGCGGCCAGCGAACTCACCGATGCATAGATAACGGCTGCATCGACCAAGCCCGGCTGAGCCACCAATGCGGTCAAGGTGACCCCGCCGCCCATGGAGCGCCCCAGCCAGCCGACGCGGTCTTTGTCCAAAAACGGCAACTTGGAGGACTTGACCGCCTTCACCGCATTGATCGTGTCGACGGCGTACGGCAGGCGGAGTTCGTAGTCGACATTCGGATCATTGTCTGAGGAAGCATGACCGCGATAGTCGGTGTGCAAGACGACGTAGCCGTGGCGTGCCAGGTAGTCGTGTTCTCTAGGCATGCCTTGGCCCGGGAAATAGCTGTCTGGGTCGATGTAGCCATGGTTGAGCACCAAGACAGGAAATGGTCCTTTGCCGTCGGGGACGTTCATGACGCCTGAGATCTTCAGGCCGTCACCGCGGTAAGTGATCAAGTAGCGCCGGTACGCTCCGTAGTCGGCAAGCAACCGACCGAGCTTGAGGTGGCGGCCGTCGTACTTCTTGTTGATCAACGCCTGCATCGAGACCGGATGCGGCTTAGGACTCTTGGTTGCCGTTGCTGGTGGGCTGGGGCTGGGCCCAGTCGCCGGGGTCGACGGTGCTGGGGTCTGAGTGGATACGGCAGGTGAGATGGGCGATGACGCCTCCGGTCCCGTACCGGGTTGACCGGCACTGCAGGAAACCAGGAGCAGGGCGGCTGGCAGCATCCACAGTGCCTTCATTCAGCAAGTATTCGCGTCAGGCAAGTCAACGCGTCTGCCATTGGAATCCTGCCGTTTTGTGGGTAATAGCTGGATGGCCGCACCGTCAGTGTCGAGGTGTGTGGTGACAAAGTCAGGTTGATGATCTTTGGCGAAAGGAATACCAAATGCCTGTGACCACTGGAGCAACGGCGGCGGATGCCGGAACGGTCGACCTCGGTGGCGACATGACGGTCAACCGTCTCGGCTTTGGAGCGATGCGGATCACCGGACGGGGGATCTGGGGCGACCCGCCTGACCGGGACGACGCTCG
>JBKPEY010000067.1:0-7418 GCA_046744405.1 Actinomycetota bacterium | reverse complement strand
CTCTACGCCCTCGCCTCCAGCAAAGAGCAGTTAGCGGTGCTTGCAGTTCGGCACTTCTTCAAGCGGGCTACCGACCAGGTCGAGGCCGCGATAGCTCGTACCAGGGCCCCAGCCAAGCGCGTTACCCGCTATCTCGAGGCTGTTGCCGAGGCACTGCGGCCCGCCAGCCGGGCGTTCCGAGATGACATCGCACGGTTCCGTCCAGCGGCGGAGATCTATGAGCAGAACACGCTTGCGGCAGCCCTGCGGGTGCGGGAATTGATCGACGAAGGCACTCGCGCCGGCGCATTCCGGCGGGTACACGCTGCCTTCGTCGGTGAAGTAGTAACGGCAACGATGCGCCGCATCACCAGCGGTGAAGTCGCCGTAGCAACAGGCATGAGCGACGCCGAAGCCTACGCTGAGTTGGCCGATCTTGTGGTAGCGGCCATCCGCCGCTGATAGACCATGTGGTGATCGCTTACGCCATGCCGACACTCGCGATCACGACGGACCACTCGCTCCTGGTGGAAACCGAATATCCTGCCCGAATGGACGAAGATCTCCACGCCCTCGGCGAGGACCTCATCACCACCGCGGCACGGGTAGTGCGCTGGGTGCCCAAGGAAGACGGGTTCGGCATCAGCCTTGCCGCTGCGCGTCTTCTCGCCCGGCTCCATGACAACGGGCCAACGAGGATCAGCGACCTCGCCCTGGCCGAGAAATGCTCACAACCGACGATCACCAACCATGTCAAGCGTCTGGAGGCCGCACAGCTGGTCGACCGCACCGCCGACCCCCGCGATGCCCGCGCGTGGATGATCAAGCTCACCAAGAAGGGCAACCAGCAACTGACTTTGATGCGCGCTTCGATCGGCACCAGCCTCGCGCCGTACCTTGCGACCATGTCCAAACGTGACCTCAAGGCGTTGCGCGATGGTGTCGCTGCCATGCAGCGTCTGATGGCGGTACATATGGAGAGACAAAAGTCGTGACACAGGCAACGGAACCGGGCGCTAGCTCAGCCACGTTCCGGCTCTATGACACGGCCACGCAATCGGTACGGCCTTTGGAGCCTGTTGTGCCCGGCCGGATCTCGATCTACCACTGCGGATTGACGGTGCAATCCGGCCCGCACCTGGGTCACATCCGTAAGGAAGTGGTCTTCGACGTGCTCCGCCGTTGGCTGACATGGTGCGGTTATCAGGTCACGGTGATCGCCAACATCACCGATATCGATGACAAGATCTTGATCAAGTCTGCCGAGGCCGGCACTCCGTGGTTTGCGCACGCGTACCGCTTCGAACGTGAGCTGCACGAGGCGTACGCCGCACTCGGCTGCCTGCCACCTACCTACGAGCCGCGGGCGACTGGTCATATCCCGGAGATGATCGAAATGATCAAGATCCTCATGGACCGCGGTCATGCCTATCCGGCACCAGACAGCTCCGGCGATGTCTACTTCGATGTGAAGTCCTGGCCGGCGTACGGATCGTTATCGCACCAAAACATCGATGACATGGAGCCAGCCGCCGACTCCGATCCACGCGGCAAGCGGGATCCCCGCGACTTCGCGCTCTGGAAGGGTCACAAGGACAGCGAGCCGGAGACCGCTAGTTGGCCGACGCCGTGGGGCCGTGGCCGTCCAGGGTGGCATCTGGAGTGCTCGGCGATGGCTGGCAAGTATCTGGGCGATGAGTTCGATATCCACGGCGGCGGTCTTGATCTTCGTTTTCCTCACCATGAGAACGAGCTGGCACAGTCCAGGGCTGCGGGACAGCGCTTCGCGCGGCATTGGATGCACAACGCGCTCGTGACCGCTGCCGGGGAGAAAATGAGCAAGTCGCTGGACAACAGTGCACTGGTCTCAGAGGTGATCAAGAGATTTCCCGCGCGCGCAGTTCGGCTGTATTTGATCCAGCCTCACTACCGTTCACCGATCGAGTATTCCGATGCTGCGATTGCCGAATCCGCATCCGCGCTCGAGCGGATCGACAATTTCGTTCGCCGGGCGGTCGATGTCGTGGGCCTGGTCACGCAGCGAGTTCCGCCGGAGTTCGCGGCGGCGATGAATGATGATCTTGGTACGCCCGCCGCAGTCGCAGTGCTGCACAATGCCGTGCGGGAAGGCAATTTGGCACTCGATGCCGGCGAGAGCGATCGTGTTGCGATCCGGTTAGCAGAAGTGATGGGCATGCTGGCGATCTTGGGGCTGGATGCCACCAGTGCTGCCTGGGAGCATGACGGTGATCAACAGCTAGCCGCAGTGGTGGATGGCCTGGTCACCGAGCTGCTGAAACATCGGGAAGCGGCCCGGGAACGCAGGGATTTCGCCGCCGCGGATGCGATCCGTGACTCCCTTGCCGCACTCGGCGTTGAGGTTTCCGATACCGCCCAGGGCCCGCGCTGGAGGGTCCGCTATGCCGGGCAATAGTCAGCGGAGGGGCGCGGTACGGCGTAAGGGCAAGGGCAATACCGCCGGCTCGGGTGGCCGGGTGCGGCGCGGACTGGAGGGAAAGGGTCCGACTCCGAAAGCTGAGGATCGGCCTTACCACGTCGCCTATCGCGCGAAGAAAGCCGCTGGTCAGCGCAGGTCTGGCGGGGCATCGAAGCCCAGAACCGGTCGTCCTGGTTCGGGGCCGGAATGGGTGGCGGGCCGTAATGCGGTCTTGGAGGCAATGGAGGCGGAGATTCCGGTCCGAGCTGCGTACGTGGCGGAGAGCGCCGAACGCGATGATCGGCTCCGCCACATTCTCAAACTGGCAGCCAGCCGTGGCACCGCCTTGCTCGAAGTGACCCGTGCCGAGCTCGATCGGCTGACCGGGGGTGCTCTCCACCAGGGCGTCGCGTTGCAATTGCCGGCCTTCGAGTACGCCCATCCAGACGACCTACTGGCAGCTGCGCTGGATTCGGATCAGGAACCCCTGATCGTTGCGCTGGACTCGATCACCGATCCGCGCAATCTGGGGGCTGTCGTCCGGTCCGCCGCCGCCTTTGGGGCCCACGGCGTACTGATCCCTGAACGCCGCTCGGCCGGCATGACCGCAGCAGCGTGGAAAACCTCTGCCGGCGCGGCCGCTCACATCCCGATTGCACGGGCAACCAACCTCAATCGCAGCCTGCGCGCGTACGCCGACGCAGGGCTGAGCCTGATCGGTCTGGATGGCAGTGCCGACACAACGATCGCCGAGGTGCCCGGCGCGTCAGGTCCTGTGGTCCTGGTGGTCGGTAGCGAGGGAGCGGGCTTGTCGCGGCTGGTCCTTCAGGCATGCGACTCTGTGGCATCGATTCCCATCAGCAACAGTGTCGAATCTCTCAATGCGGGGGTGGCGGCCGGAATCGCGCTCTATGAAATCTCGCGACAGCGTGTCGGAGCGCTGGACTAATGTAGGCGGGGCCCGATTTCAGGGCCCGGTTTCCACCTCAGGAGTGCCCGTGACCGACATCCTTTCTTCCGCACCTCTCCCCGAAGTCCGGGATACCGACTACTCGGACACCGCGTCCCAGGCATACCGGGCCATCCTCTCGGTTGTCGAGACTGTAGAGCCGCGAATCGCCGGCGCCATCCGCTCTGAGCTGAGCGACCAGCGCAACTCATTGAAGCTCATCGCCTCGGAGAATTACGCCTCTCCAGCCGTACTGCTGACCATGGGCAGCTGGCTTTCGGACAAGTACGCGGAAGGCACCATCGGGCATCGCTTCTACGCGGGTTGTCAAAACATCGACACGGTCGAGGCGGTCGCCGCAGAGCATGCCCGCGAGCTTTTCGGCGCTGAGTATGCGTATACCCAGCCGCACTCCGGCATCGATGCCAACCTGGTTGCCTTCTGGGCCATCCTGGCCAACCGGATCGAGCTGCCTGAGCTGGCCTCGCGCGGGGCCAAGACTGTCTACGACCTGAGCGAGGAGGATTGGGAGGAGCTGCGGCATAAGTTCGGTAATCAACGAGCGCTTGGCATGTCACTGGACGCCGGCGGCCACCTCACCCACGGCTTCCGGCCCAATATCTCCGGCAAGATGTTCCACCAGCGCTCCTACGGGACTGATCCTGAAACCCAGCTGTTGGACTATGACGCGGTACGCGCGGCAGCGCGGGAGTTCCAGCCATTGATCTTGATCGCGGGATACTCCGCCTATCCACGACGGATCAACTTCGCGATCATGCGAGAAATCGCGGATGAAGTGGGCGCGACGCTGCTGGTCGATATGGCACACTTCGCTGGGCTGGTAGCAGGAAAGGTCTTTACCGGTGATGAAGATCCGGTGCCACATGCCCACCTCGTCACAACGACGACTCACAAGTCATTGCGCGGACCGCGCGGTGGATTGGTGTTGGCAACCAAGGAGTATTCGGACTCGGTCGACCGCGGCTGCCCGCTGGTGCTCGGTGGTCCCCTCGGCCACGTGATCGCCTCCAAGGCGGTCGCTCTTGCCGAGGCGCGAACCCAGGAGTTTCGGACCTACGCCCAGGCGGTTGCTGACAATGCCAAGACCTTGGCCGACGGCCTGCTGCGGCGCGACGCGAAGCTGGTTACCGGCGGCACCGATAACCACCTTGTGCTGATCGACGTGTCAACCTTTGGGCTGACCGGTCGCCAGGCCGAAGCTGCACTGTTGGACGCCGGGATCGTTACCAACCGGAATTCAGTGCCAGCCGATCCCAACGGCGCCTGGTACACCTCCGGCGTCCGTATCGGTACACCGGCGCTGACGACCCGCGGATTCGGCGCCGACGAGTTCGACAAGGTCGCTGAGTTGATCGTCAACGTGCTCAAGAACACCAGCCCAGTCATTGCCTCCAGCGGACAACCGGGCAAGGCTAAGTATGTGCTCGCCGACGGTGTGGCCGAGGCCACCAAGGCCGCCTCGGCAGAGCTCCTCGATGCAAATCCGCTCTATCCAGGGCTTTCTGTTTAGAACACTGACGCTCGAAGGACTCAGACATGGAGCCGACGACCATAACGACGATCTTCATGATTCTGTTTGCCATCGGCGTCACAGGCTGGGCTGTCTACTGCTGGCTCAGCGATTGGCAACCAGTCGTACGACGATATCTGACCCCCGAGGAGAGGTTGGAGGCCGAGATTCAGGCGGCGGTACGACAGATGCGGCAGGCCATCGAAGACTATGAGCGAGGCGACCGGCACCTTTGATCAGTGCGGGCCCGCCCGCCTTTGCCTGGAGCCACGAGTCTTGGTGAAGGGCCCACATACTCTCGATGTATGCGCCGTCTCATTGTTGCCGCCGTCTTCGGCTTCGCAGTCTTGTTGGGATTCAGCTCGTGTGCACAAACAACCATCCGGGCAGCCGATGTTTATAAGATCGGTTGCCCGGCCGTGGACGCGGCGGTTGGCGGAGGCTCCGCGGTCAGCAAGGTGACAGTAGCCGGACTCAAGAAGCTCAGCGAATCGGGCCAGCTAGATCCGGAGCCGCAGCGGTGGGTGGATGCAACCATCAGCCTGCTGGAATCCGACGACCCGAAGAATCCACCATCCGATGCCAAGAAGCTGATCATCGACGGTTGTGCCAATTCCGGCTACCCGCTGCAAAATCTGAAGTGACACCAACGGAGTCCGACTCGGATGGCGGTGCTCACAACACAATCAGCGCGAGAACAGACTTCCTGAAACCGTGGTCACAAAGTTCCTCATTGAGTCTGGTAGATCGCTGAGGTGCCAGTTCTCCGGTCCGTGATACCAGTGGAGGTCGTAAGAGTCCGGATGATCATCCACATCACTGGCGACAATGGCATCCAGCCAACGGTCGACACCGCCCAGCACAATTGCGTACGGCAGCACCTCGGAGAGCTCATGCAGCTCCTGGCCGCGCGGCATTTGGTTGGTTGGGTGACTCAGTAGGTCTGAGCGCAAAGCCCCCAAGCCACCGAGTAATGCCACACCTTTAGCAGTTCGTGACGGCATCTCCTGCGCAACGAAAACCATGCCGAGAGACACCACGATCAGCGCCAAACCCACCAAGCCGAACGTTGTGAAAGCTGCGAGCACGCCAGTCAGCACGACCGAAATGATCAATGCCGCCAATGCGAGCTGGGTCCACCGATTCCGCGTGTCGTCGGGTCGGCGCTCGTACCAGCCATTGCTCACCACCTCGTCGTAAAGCGCATTCTGGACGCCGCCGATGGATTCTTGCACCCGACTTGCAAGCTCTGACACCCGTACGCTCTCGCCGCGAGCGGCGATGCCATCGAGCAACTGCTGCTCAAATGGCCGCAAGCCGTCAGAGCTTCCCCCGATTCGTCTGATCTCCCAGTCGGTCCGAGCGAACTCAGCTTCCCGGGGCAGCTCGGTGATTACCAGGTGCCCTCGTACGGCAAGATCGACTAACGTCGCAGTCACGTCGATGGGATCGACACGCTCGTCGGCCACCGTGCCGACGTGCCCCGGCCGGATATCATCGACAACTCGAAATTCGGATTGTCCGGCGCCGGTCGGAACAAATTCGCCCACTTTGCTGATCTGCCCGCCAGCGCTGATGTCCACACCAGCCCGGCGATGAAGGCCGTACAGTGCAAGGCCGCCTAGTACCAACAGTCCCAGAGCGAGGGCCAGCGGCAACGGCTTAGCCGAGAAAGCCCGAGCGACGGTCCATCGGTACTCGATCACCTCGTTCGAGGCAATGCCACCGGGCGGAAAGCCGATGTCGATCGCCACCACTTCCCCTTCGCCACGCGGTCCGTCGCGAAAGGTCGGAACTTGAGAACCCTCGGTTCCCGCGGCAGCAAAAGTGCAGGGAACGGTCGAATTCGGGCTGCCAGCTGTGCACTTGATGTAGCTGAACTGGGTAGGGATCTGCACTGTCGCGCTGAATTCTGAGACCGAGGCGCTCAAGCCCTGGAGCATCCCCCAGCGCAACGCGGTACCACTGTCGATCGCCACCACCGCTCCGGTCACCGTGTAACCCATCACGACTTCGGTTGAGCCGTTTGTCGGCACTGTGACCGTGGTGAAGCGATCATCGGAGCTGATCGTGGGCTGGACCGCAGCGCCTTGCACGGTGGCGGTGATGTCGGAAAGTCGTTGCACATATTGGCGGTCGCCAATCAGATCTTCCCGGGTCTCGAACTTCTGGGAGAGCTCCGCCGGAACGGCACCGGTGAAAGTGATGGTCTGTCGAACTCGGAAGGTGCCGTCCTTGGAGAGGTTGCCCTCAGCAACAAAGGTCGACGCAGTGCCCTCGGCGCGTGCGGTCAGAGCCAGCGGTCCCGCGAGCAAACCACAGGTCAGAAGGAACAACGCGATTACCGCGCTGATCCGATGCAGCGGCCGCGGGAGGTTGGCGAGCACGAGGTACAGCCTCCCACTAGTGCCTTCCAGCTGAGGCAGCGAGCCCAAAATCCTCCGATGCATCCAGCTCGCCCATCAGCTGCGAGCGTCGGCAGAATCGCGCGCCGCCGTGCTGAGCCAGGCTGGCGCGCCGCT
>JBKPEY010000628.1:0-2731 GCA_046744405.1 Actinomycetota bacterium | reverse complement strand
GACCAGTACACCGCTGAACTTTTCGACGAGGCCGGGGTATGGGCACTGCTCGTCGGCGACTCCGCCGCCAACAATGTTTACGCCTACGACACCACCCTGCCGGTCACTGTCGATGAGTTGCTGCCACTGGTCCGCGCCGTGGTGAAATCCACCAAGCGAGCCTTCGTCATCGGCGACCTGCCATTTGGCTCGTACGAGGACGGCCCCTCCCAAGCACTGGAGACCTCCATTCGATTTATGAAGGAGGGCGGCTGTCACGCGGTGAAGTTCGAGGGCGGGGTACGGGTGGCCGAACAGATCCGCAAGGTGACAGACGCCGGCATCCCTGTGATGGGCCACATCGGCTTCACCCCGCAGAGTGAACATCAGCTCGGCGGTTATCGAGTCCAGGGCCGCGGCGATGATGCAAAACGCCTGCTCGATGACGCTCATGCCGTCGAAGACGCCGGAGCCTTCGGGGTGGTTTTGGAAATGGTCCCAGGTGATCTCGCTCGACAAGTGACCGCCGAGCTCGAGATACCGACCGTTGGCATTGGCGCCGGTCCAGACTGTGATGCACAGGTCCTGGTATGGCAGGACATGGCTGGGCTGAGACGCGGCAGGATGCAGCGCTTTGTCAAGCAATATGCCAATTTGGCAAAGATCATCGGCGATGCGGCTGCCACGTACGTAGACGAGGTCAGAATGGGTATCTTCCCCGGCGAGCAGCACACGTTCGCTTCGACGATTCCTAGCACTGAGGCTAAGACATGAAGATCACCAACAGTGTCGCCGAGTACGCGGCTTTCCGCAGTACGCTCAGTGGACCTGATGCTCCCCGACTGGCTTTCGTTGCCACGATGGGTGCCTTGCACGAAGGCCATCGTTCGCTGATCGAACTCGCAAGATCACTTGGAGACGTCGTTGCGGTCAGCATCTTCGTTAACCCGCTGCAGTTCGGACCGGGTGAGGACTATGCACGATATCCGCGTCCGCTCGAGGATGATCTTCAGGTGTGCGAGGCAGAGGGCGTCGATGTTGTTTTCGTGCCGAGCGTTACCGATCTCTACCCACCCGGGCGGCAGATCACACTGGACGCCGGAGGTCTTGGTACCGTGCTCGAAGGGCAATCCAGACCAGGCCATTTCAATGGTGTGCTGACCGTCGTCTTGAAGTTGTTCAACATCATCCGGCCGCAGGTGGCGATCTTTGGTGAAAAGGACGCTCAGCAGCTCGCTTGTATCCAGCGAATGGTGGCCGATCTGAATATCGGAGTCGAGATCGTCGCTGCACCGATTGTTCGAGAACCGGACGGGCTCGCGATCTCTAGTCGCAATGTCTTCCTCAGTGCCACCGAACGGGCTGTCGCGCGGAGTATTTCTGCTGCGTTGGAGAAGGCTGCAACTCAAAGCTCCGTTCCGTCGGCGCGGACTGCGGCCTATGAGGTGCTCGATCGAGCCGAGGTCGAGCCGTGCTTCGAACTCGACTACGCCACGATCGTTAACCCCGCAACCTTCGCGGAGGTCCAAGATGATCATGTCGGGCTCACCAGGTTCGTCGTCGCGGCTCGCGTCGGCGGCACTAGGCTGATCGACAACACAATGATCAACTTCGCACCTTCGCCGTGGTCCTGACCGATTGAGCGCTTCCCCGTGGATCTCGACACCGCTGCCGACGAGCTCTACGCCGTCACGCCTGATGACTTCACCGAGCGTCGGCAGCAGCTGGTCGCCGAGGCGAGGAAAGAAGGCAATCGCGAGGTCGCCACACAAATCGGCAAGCTTCGACGGCCAACCCGCAGCGCGTGGCTGATCAATCTGCTGTCTCGTGACGGCGCAGACAACATCGACGCACTCTTCGAGCTTGGTGTTGCGCTTCAACAGGCACAGCAGCGGATGGCGGGGGATGAACTGCGCCAACTTTCTGCAGAACGTCGCAAGACTGTCGACGCCATGGCACGCCGTGCGGTCGAGTTGGGCCGTCAGCAGGGGTACGACGCGCCGGATGGAGCCTTGCAGGAGGTCGGCCAGACGTTGCAGACAGCGCTGGGCGATCCCGAGATTGCTGATCTGGTCCGCGCCGGACGCTTGACCCAGGCGGTGACCTACGGCGGTTTTGGTTCGACTGATCTTGCCGCCGCGCTGGGAGCGTCGCTGTCGACCAAGGCTCCGAGTCGTCCGGAGAAGCAAGCCGAGCCGCAGCAACCACCACCGAAGCGAGATGCGAAGCACCGGCGGGAAGCTGAGAAGGCCGCAGTCGAGGCGCGGGAGCGGGCAACCGAAGCGCGTCTGGCCGCTGAGGCCGGCGAGGACGAGGCAGAGGCGGCTACGCAACGTGCCGATGATCTTGCTGACCAGGTGGAATCGCTGCGGACCCAGCTGCGTCAGACTGAGGTGGCCGAACGCGGGGCGCGCGACGAAGCGCGAGCCGCGCGGAAGCACCACCAAGAACTGCGCCAAGCCGCGCTCTCGGCGGAAGAGGCGGCAGCCGCAGCGGAGCAGGCCCTTGAGGAGTAGCGCTGCCGCGGTGCTCAGCACAGGTTGGCGTAGGTTCGCCTACGAGACTGCCTCAAGGTGAAGCAACAGGGCGGAGCCGCGACGCGCTGGCGGCAGCGGGATTCCGGCCGCGCCGAGTGCTTTGCCGGTCAGCACCGGAGCACCAGATGCCCAAGACGGTGTCACGGTCTGAGCCTCGCCCGGGCGGGCGCCGATGACCTCAATCCGATAGGAGGTAGCCGGGTCGAGCCCATCAA
>JBKPEY010000511.1:0-3503 GCA_046744405.1 Actinomycetota bacterium | reverse complement strand
CTGCCGGACGGCGTGCGAAACGTGCGCACGAGCTTCAGCTGGACTCCGGTAACTGCCGAGCCCGCTCAAGCTGAAGTGGCCGAGATCACCTACCAGCAAGGCGACTCTGCAAACCAAAACGCCTACTTTGAAAGCGTCGGTCTGACACTGCTGGAGGATCGGATGATGATCACAATCCACCTCTTCTACACCGACGAGTCTCCATACTCGTTGGACATAGGCGAGGAGGAGGCCGGCTTCGCTCATCCGCAGCTCGGGCTGGTGCACGCGGCTGCCAAAAGGTTGTCGGAATAGCCCAATAGTGTGGGGGGCCTGAGTGCAGGATTGCCCAGGGAGGTGTCTGTGGTGAGTGAGGGCGCGGCTGCGACCCACGACGTATTGCTGGTGGGCGGCGGTGCCGCTGGGCTGCGAGCAGCGATCGCTATCGCCGAGACCAACCCGAGTCTCAGCGTGGCCGTCGTCTCGAAGGTCTATCCCATGCGCAGCCATACAGTCTCTGCCGAGGGTGGAGCGGCAGGCGCGATTGCCGAGGACGACACGCTGGATGAGCACGCCTACGACACCGTCTCCGGCAGTGATTGGTTGTGTGACCAGGATGCGGTGGAGGCGTTCGTTCAAGAGGCTCCCCGAGAGCTGCTGCAGCTCGAACATTGGGGTTGTCCGTGGAGCCGGCAACCGAACGGGCGGATCGCCGTACGCGCCTTCGGCGGCATGAAGAACATGCGCACATGGTTTGCCGCGGACAAAACCGGATTCCACATGCTGCACGCACTGTTCCAGACGTCACTGAAATACGCAGACCTCATCCGGTACGACGAATGGTTCGTTACCCGACTTCTGGTCGATGATGGACGAATCCACGGAGTCGTGGCGATGGAACTCCGGACCGGCCGGATCGAGGCCATCACCGCGAAGTCGGTCGTGCTCTGCAACGGCGGTTCGGGGAAGGTCTTCCCGTTCACGACCAATGCCAACATCTGCACAGGTGACGGCATGGCGCTGGCCTACCGGGCAGGTGCGCCGCTGAAGGACATGGAGTTCGTTCAGTACCACCCGACAGGGCTTCCGTTTACGGGGATTCTCATCACTGAGGCGGCCCGTGCCGAAGGCGGCTGGCTGCTCAACAAGGACGGCTACCGCTACCTTCAGGACTACGACCTGGGTAAGCCTGAGCCCACTCCGGTGCTGCGCAGCATGGAGCTGGGACCACGCGACCGACTGTCGCAGGCCTTCGTGCACGAAGTCGAGAAGGGCCGCACGATCGAGTCGCCGTACGGACCGATCGTCAATCTCGACCTGCGACACCTAGGTGAGAAGCTGATCGAGGCAAAACTTCCCATGGTGCGAGAGCTCTGTATGCAGTACGAGCGCATCGATCCCGTCAAGGAGCTCATCCCTGTTCGCCCCGTCGTGCACTACATGATGGGCGGCGTGCACACCGACATCGA
Source organism: Actinomycetota bacterium (assembly GCA_046744405.1). Lineage (GTDB taxonomy): Bacteria > Actinomycetota > Actinomycetes > Propionibacteriales > Propionibacteriaceae > Microlunatus. The sequence goes on along the minus strand of JBKPEY010000511.1, from coordinate 2,055 downwards.
CGGGGCGACCCCCATTGAGGGCCTGTTCGCCGCCGGTGAGACTGCGTGCGTCACCATCAATGGTGCAAACCGGCTGGGCTCTAATTCCCTGCCCGAATGTCTGGTCTTCGGCGCCCGCGCGGGCAAGGCCGCTGCCGATTACGCCGCCAGCGCCCACCAGCCACCTCCAGTCGTTCTGCGGCAAGCCGATGACGAGGTGCGGCGAATCGATCGAATGCGGTCGGCCGACCGTGGCACCGAACGAATCGCCGACATACGGGAGGCGATGCAGTCAACTATGGAGGACAGTGCCGGCATATTCCGCTCCGGCGACTCGCTGAGCAAAGGTGTCGATCAGCTGGCCGATCTGCAGCAACGACTTGAGCACATCCAGCTGTCCGACCAGACGCGGGTTTTCAACACCGAGCTGGTCGCGGCGCTGGAGTTGGAGAACATGCTCGATATCGCCGAGACCATGCTGCAGTCCGCGCTGCAACGGGAGGAGTCACGCGGCGCCCACCAGCGGACCGACTTCACCACACGGAACGACGAGCGCTTCCTCAACCACGCCCTGGTCTACCGAGACTCAGATGGATCAGCCAGGATCGAGCGCATGCCTGTGACGATCACCCGATGGCCACCAGGCGAACGGATATACGGAAGGTAGCCACATATGGCCGACAGCATCCAGATGCGGGTGACGCGGTACGACCCTGACCGGGACTCCGCGCCCACCGTGACCACCTATGACGTGCCGTTGCGGAAGGACTGGGCGGTCCTCGATGGGCTGAATTACATCAAGGACCATGTCGACACCAGCCTTTCGTATCGCTGGTCATGCCGCATGGGTATCTGTGGCAGCTGCGGGATGAACGTCCAGGGCGAGCCGAAGCTGACCTGCGCCACCTTCCTCACCGACTACGCGCCCGGACCCGTGCGAGTGGAACCGCTGAGCAACTTCCCGGTCGTTCGTGATCTGGTCGTTGACATCAACGACTTCATGGAGAAGTTGCCCCGGGTCAAGCCGTGGATCATCCGGAACGACGACCTGACTGTGATCGACGGTGAATATCTGCAGACCCCCGTGGAACTCGAGGAGTACAAGCAATTCAGCAACTGCATTAACTGCATGCTGTGTTACGCCGCATGTCCGATCTACGGGCTGGAGCCCGATTTCATCGGACCAGCTGCGATCGCCCTCGCCGAGCGCTATGACCTGGACACTCGCGACGCGGGACAGCGAGAGCGTCTCGATGTGCTCATAGAACGCGAAGGCGTATGGGGCTGCACATTTGTCGGTGAGTGCACGCGGGTATGCCCGAAGCATGTCGATCCAGCAGGTGCGATTCAGCGATACAAACTCAAGGCCGCGCAAGAGAACCTCAGAGCGTTCCTTCTTCCCCGGGCCGCCCGGTGAGCGCCCCGACCACGTACCGCCAGCCGGTTTCCAGGCTGTGGTGGTTAAAGAAGCGAACATACTTCTTGTTTGCGTTGCGCGAGCTCAGCTGCATCTTCGTCGCCTGGTTCGCGGTGTTCCTGATGATCATGGTCTTTGCCATCGGCCGTGGTGAGACGTCATACCAGAACTTCATGAACTGGGCCGCGTCCCCTGTCGTGATTGTGATCAACGTCGTGGCGCTGGCATTTTCGATTCTGCACACAGTTACGTGGTTCGTGCTTACTCCACAGGCGATGGTCGTTCATGGCCCAGGTAGCCGGCAAGTACGTGCGATGAAGGAAGTTCCCGTCGCTGGCCGGTGGGTCCCGGCGGCGACGGTGGTTCGCGTCGGCGGACGGCTCCCGGCGGCGGCGTTGATCGCTTCGCAGTACCTGGGGCTCGTTGTGGTGTCGGCGTTCATCGCCTGGTTGGTGCTGCGATGACCAAACGTCACTTCGAACCGATTGTGTGGCTGCTGTTCAGCGCGGGGGGGGTGGCCGCCGCGGTGTTCCTGCCCATCCTGATTCTGCTGTTCGGCCTAGCCATTCCCCTCGGCTGGGTCCGACCCGACTACGACTACCTGCATGCGGTTTTCAGCTACTGGCTCACCCGGCTGGTCCTGCTAGGTCTGATCGTCG
>JBKPEY010000440.1:0-5204 GCA_046744405.1 Actinomycetota bacterium | reverse complement strand
ATGTGGACGGTTGCCGCCGCGTAGGCGAGATCCGCGTCGTGGGCGTCCAGCGCGTCGGCGATGAGCCGGTGCTCCTCCAAGGTTCGTTCGAGTACCCCGGGCAGGGTCTGCCCCCGCCATACGCGCATCCGGACGGTCGGGGCCGCGAGGCCGTCGAGCAGTACCGCCAGCAGTGGATTGCCCGCAGCGCGAGCAATGGCATGGTGGAACTCCCAGTCGAGCTCGACGTATTCGCCAACCTGGTCGCGGTCCAGATCTGAGCGGATGTAGGAGCGGATCTGCTCAAGGTCTCCGTCGCTGACCCGGCTGGCGGCCAAGGCGGTGGCAGCTGGCTCAAGGATCCGTCGGACGGCGATCAGGTCCGGAATTGCCTCCTCACGCTGCAGGTCGACGGCCAGGCCGAGGGCACCGAGCAGCAGTTCCGGCCCCAACCCCGTGATGTAGCTGCCGTCCCCTTGCCGGGTGTCGATGACGCCCAACACGGTTAGGGCCCGGACGGCCTCGCGAAGGGACGTGCGGGAGAGTCCGAGGTTGGCGGCGAGATCCGCCTCGGGCGGTAGCCGATCACCCGGCGCTAATTCACCGGTCAAAATCATGTGTCGGATGCTGGTGATCGCGTCGTCGGTCACCCTCATCCGGTTTGGTCGACCGGTCACCTTGACCGTCGGAGACGGATCGGTTTCCGGAGTGGGGGCGACGGATCGGTTCATGATCGTCGTTTAACGGCCGCCCAGTCCCGACAAGGCGATGCCCCGGACAAGGTATTTCTGCAGGGCTAGGACGAGGATCACGGTGGGGACCATGGAGATGGTCGCGGCTGCCATCAACAGCTCCCAGCGCTGGCCTTGCTGCCCAAGGAAGAGCTCCAGACCCAGGGGGACCGTCATTTTGTTGGTGTCGTTGATGATGATCAACGGCCATAGGAAGCTGTTCCAGTAACTGAGGAAGGTGAAGACTGCCAAGACGGCGAGAGCCGGGGCCGCGATCGGGATGATGACGCTGCGGAGGATGCGGATGTGCCCGCAGCCGTCGATCTTGGCGGCTTCCTCCAACTCCCGAGGGATGGTGAGGAAGAACTGCCGGAGCAGGAAGGTCCCGAATGCGGTAAACGCCCACGGCAGGATCAGAGCTTGGTAGGAGTTAACCCAGCCGAGCCTCTGCATGATCAGGAACATCGGGATGACGATGACCTCCTGGGGGACGATGAGCGTGCTGAGGTAGAGCACGAACAGGCCGCCCTGGAACCTGAAGTTCAACCGTGCGAACGCGTATCCGGACATCGCGGAGGCTATCAACGTGATCAACGTCCCGATCCCGGCGACGAACAGGGTGTTCACGATAAATCGGCCGAATGGCAGGTAGTTCCAGGCCTCGATGAAGTTGCTGAACTTGACCTCGGACCCGAACAGCTTCGGTGGGACGGTGAAGACCTCGGCGCTCGGCTTGAGGGCCGACAGCAGCATCCAAATAATCGGTACCAGGAACAGCAGGGCCACCAGCGACAGCAGGATCTGGGAGACGACGGAAGTAACCCGGGACCTGCCCTTCCGCGCTGTCGAGCTCGGGTGTGGGGTGGTGGCGACCGCTGCAGCGCCCAGTGCCGGTGTCGGGGTGAAGGTGGGGGTCTCACTGGTCATAATGCACCCACCTCTTCTGTCCGATGAACTGGAAGATCGTGATCACCAGGATGATGATGAACAGCACCCAGGCGACGGCCGAGGCGAGGCCCATTTTGTAGAACTGGAAACCCTGCTCGTACAGGTAGACCACCATGGTGGTAGTGGCATTCCCCGGACCTCCTCCGGTGAGGACGTACGCCTGGGTGAAGACCTGGAAGGACGAGATCAAGGTCAGCACCACGGCGAAGAAGATCGACGGCGTAATTAGGGGCAGCACGATCCGGAAGAACCGTGCAACGCTCCCTGCCCCGTCGATCGCCGCGGCTTCGGTGAGGCTGGCGGGAACGGCGTCGAGCGCCGCCGAGAACACCAGCATGTTGTAGCCGAAGCCCTGCCAGATAGACAGCATGACCACGGCCGGCATGGCCCAGGTCTTCGAGCCCAGGAAGTTCGGGGCTTGGACCCCGAACCACGTTTGCATCAGTGAGTCGATCAGCCCGTTCGGCGACAGGATGAGCGAGAAGATCGCAGCGTTGGCGACGACGGGCGTCACGGCGGGGATGAAGAAGATCGTGCGGTAGAGACCGCGAAACCGGATCCCCTTCGAACCGATCCAGACCGCGAGACCGAGTGAGATCACGATGTTGAGCGGAACGTACAGCAGCACGAAGACGAACGTGTTGAGAATCGCGGTGTGGAATTCCTTGCTGGTCAGCAAGTTCTGATAGTTCTTCAGACCGATGAAGGTGTGAGTGCCGATCACGGGCCAGTTGTAGAAGCCAATGATGAGCGACGCGACGATCGGAAACGCGGTGAACGCCAGCAGGCCTAACATGCTCGGGGCCATGAAGCCGGTCGCCGCCTTACCGTCGCCCCGTCTGCCTCGCCCGGCCTGGGTCGCGGTGGCCGCGGCGGCGGTGACGTCAGCGGGGAGCACAGTCATAGGCCCTCCTTCCCGAGAGGGGCTGTGGGATGCGGCCGCGGAGACCGCACCCCACCAGCGTCTAGGTCACGAAGCGCCCTGGGCCTGGGTCTGGCTGAGGAGCTCGTCGACGGAACCCTGGCCGTTGTAAGTAGCCACGGCCTGCTTGGAGAACGTCGTTACGACCTGCTGCCAGGTCGGGATCGTGGTGTACGGCGTCGCGTTGGCCAAGGCGGCGTCCATGACCGGCTTGACATCCTGCGTGTGGTTGCCCTCGTACCAGGAGTTTTGGGTAGAGATCAGGGCTGGGTAGGCGCGGCCCTCGTTGCCCAGATAGGTCTCCGCCTCCGGGCTGACCATGACGCTAACGGCCTTGAACGCCTCGTCTGGAGTCTTGCAGTTCTGGGTGACACCGAAGCCGGAACCGTCGGACCACGTCTTGGAACCGCTCGGGCCGGCGGGCATCGGAGCGATCCCGACCTTGAACTTGGCCTGTTCCCGGGCGTTGATCAAGTCCCAGGGCCCGTCGAGCGACATGTAGGTGTTGCCAGCAAGGAACTGGTTGGCGCTGGCCGAGGAGGAGTTAGCACTGGGAATTTGGGGAGCTACCTTCTCCTTGCTGACCAGGTCGGTGTACCACTGTGCGCTGGCGTGCCACTCGGGATTGTCGACGTCCAGCTTGCCGTCGGCGTTCACCGCCGCCTTGCCGGAGGAGCTCAGCACCCACGGAAGCAGTTGGCCAATGTCGCTTTGTGCCCAGAATCCGTACTTCGGCGGCTTGGTCAGGGTCTTGGCGGCGTTCATGAATTCGTCGGTGGTCCAACCGATCGTCGGCTCTTTCAAACCTGCGGCTTTGAAGGCGTCCTTGTTGTAGAACATGATGAAGGGACCTACGTCGTACGGCAGGGCAACCTGCTTCCCCTCGTACTGCAGGTTCTTGGTGATGCTCGGCACGAAGTCCTCGGCCTTGATTCCGGCCTTGCTCATGTAGTCGTCCAGGGGCACCAGCAGGTTCCCGAACTGCGGCGCCCGCTGACCCTGCAGGCCGATGATGCACGGTGCCTGGCCACTGGCCGCCTCGGTGGTCAGCTTGGTCCAGAAGTCGTTGAACGGCGTGGTCTCGAACTGGATCTTGATGTTCGGGTACTTCTGGGTGACCATGTCGGCGATGTGTAGCCAGGCGTTCTTTTCGACGTCTGAACCGGACCACATGAACCAGGTCAGGGTCACCGGACCGCCGGAGGAGCTACCCGAGCTGGAGCTGCCGCTGTTGCCGCTGCAGGCAGCCAGGAGGACGACTGCTGCGGCCGACGCGAGAAATTTGGTGAGACGGGAAATTCGCATAGCACTCCTTGAGGTGACGTCATCGTCGTCCATGACGGAACTGGCCCGAGAGAGATGTTCGGAGCACAAGACCTCGTAGGTCTGATCGTCGTCTCATATATCTCGCGATGTCAACGCTCTTGTCGAGATTTCCCTACGTGCGCTGAATCGTGATGTGTGGTTGAAGGACTCCCGGTTACCGTGCTGACACCGATCATCACATCACCTTGCCTCGGCGTCGGGCGCGGGAACACAATGGGCTCAAAGGTCGGATGATTTAAGACGACAGGCGTTGGTCGATCATCGAGGCGTCGCCTGGGGCACCGAGGAAGGACGACCATGGCAACCGAGTCTTCGGCCCTCGAACAAACGCGCGCTACGATCCTCGGCCGAGTCGAAGCCGGCATCACAGAAGGCCCGTTCAGCGCGGACTGGGACTCCATTACCTCCGACTACCAGGTCCCGGACTGGTACGTCGACGGAAAGTTCGGCATCTTCATCCATTGGGGTCCGTATAGTGTTCCCGCATATTCCACCGAGTGGTACCCGCGCGAGATGTACCGGCAGGGAACGGCGGTCTACGAGCACCACCTCCACACCTACGGCCCGCATCGGCAGTTCGGCTACAAGGACTTCATCCCTCAGCTCACCGGGTCAGCGTTCGACCCGGCTGAGTGGGCCTGCCTCTTCCGCCGGGCAGGTGCCCAGTTCGTCGTGCCGGTGGCGGAGCACCACGACGGATTTTCTATGTACGCAACCGACCTCAGTCGATGGAACGCGGCGCGGATGGGCCCGAAGCGGGACGTGATCAAGGAACTGTCCGATGCCGTTCGGGCACAGTCAATGATCCCCGGCGCATCGAGCCACCGTGCCGAGCACTGGTGGTTCTTCAACGGTGGTATGAAGTTCGACTCCGACGTACGTGATTCCGAGTTCGCCGATCTCTATGGGCCCGCGCAGCGTGAGGAAATCCGACCGTCGGAGGCGTTCCTCGAGGACTGGCTCGCCCGGACCGTCGAGCTCGTGGAGCACAACGACCCCCAGCTGGTCTGGTTTGACTGGTGGATCGAGCAGGACGTATTCAAACCGTGGCTGGCCAAGTTCGCGGCCTGGTACTACAACCGGGGCGTCGCCCGTAACCGTCCGGTGGCGATCAACCACAAGTTCGACGCCTTCCCGCCGGGTGCCGCCGTCTACGACGTCGAACGCGGGCAGAACGCGGACATCCGGCCGATGTTATGGCAGAACGACACATCGGTCGCTGTGCAGTCGTGGGGCTGGGTTGAAGGCCAGCAATACAAGGACATCCGGGTGATCCTGGGCGATCTCCTCGACGTAGT
>JBKPEY010000523.1:0-4066 GCA_046744405.1 Actinomycetota bacterium | reverse complement strand
GATAAGGCAATGACGAGATGGGCCATGAGCTCGGTGGGTGGCAGCCCTCCGCTCGGCACCGGTGACGGCAAAGTGCCGAGGTTGCTTGGCGATTCCAGCGACGTGCGTCGATGGTTCGCCTGCGGATCGCTGAAATTGGTCATCGGGTTTACTCCAAAGTCGGCATGACGGATGCGCCGCGGTGGCTACTCAAGCAGGTCTCAAGGCAAACAGTTAACTGTTAACAGTTATCTGTTGGTAACAGATACTTTAAAGTTTCTACGGCGATGGTGTCAACATGTAGCTGTTGGTTGTTGACAGCCGCGGGTAGGGTTTCCAGGGAGGAGTAGAGAGGAGCGACCAGCGACCATGGCGGCACAGCCACTCACGAGCTTGGACCGCAGCACCCTGCGCGAGCGGGCGCTCGAGGCACTTCGTACAGCGATCACTTCTGGCGAGTACCGCCCAGGGAGTCACCTTGGTGAGGAGGAATTGGCCCGGCGGCTTGGAGTCAGCCGCGGCACAGTTCGCGAGGCGCTCCGGCATCTGCAGCAGGATGGGTTGGTCACGGCTGGAGCACGCGGCATGCTGCGAGTGAACAGCCTGTCCCCCGGTGAAATCCGGGATCTCTTCCAGGTACGTGGTGCGCTGGAAGGACTGGCCGTCACGCTGGTCATCGCCTCGCCCAGACGAAATGCCGCGGTGGCGAGGTTGCGCGAGGCGCTATCCGATCTGGACGACCCGGACCGTGATTTCAGTGGCCACGTCGACGCCGACCTTGGATTCCATCTGTTGCTGTGCGAGTTGTCCGAGAACTCTTTACTGGTTGACGCCTGGCGGCACCTCGAGGGCCGGGTACGCATCGCGATCCCCGGCGACGGCGCCGATCAGCTCATGTCGGGCAGTAACCATGCCCCGATTGTCGATGCCGTGGAAGCGGGTGACAGTGCCCAGGCCGTAGAGGTTCTACAGGACCACATGAGTAAGGCCGCAGACCGAATAGCTGGACCCGCCAAGGGCCGCTGAAGTGATTCGCAGGTACTGCCAGATAGTTACCAAAACCGTCCCCGACGACCAGGCCCAGCGCTGTCACCGTTCTTCTTGATAATCAGCTGCTAGCCCTGCTGTACCTAGCTTGCTCACCCTGTACATGGCATGCACGCCGTGCACAGCGTCTACATCCCACGCACCGTGGGATGTTGACAGCCGAGGACCAGGGGATGTTGACAGTCCCTGACCAGCGGTTGGTCGCGATTATCCGGTAATGGAGTCCTCGTAGTCGCTGATCTCTGCCACCTTTGGCCCAGAGGGGCTGTTCGGGTCGAAGACGTAATCAAGCCATTCCTTGGCGAGCCGGCGAGCGAGCTGGAGGCCGATAACCCGCTGGCCGAGAGTAAGAATTTGGCAGTTGTTGGACAGCACTGACCGCTCAACGCTGAAGGAATCGTGGGCTACCGTCGCCCGGATCCCGGGCACCTTGTTGGCGGCAATCGCCACTCCGATACCGGTACCACAAACCAGGATTGCGCGGTCGGCTTCGCCGGCTCTGATTTTCTCTCCTGCAGCGATGGCCACCGAGGGATATGAGGCGCTGTCGAGATCACCGTCATATACCCCAAGATCAACAACCTCGACTCGATCATCGGCCTGCATATCGGCAAAGATGTGATCCTTGTAGTCGAACCCGGCGCTGTCACTACCCAGCAACAGCCGAATGCGCTCGCTCATGCGTTCCGTCCTTCCTTGTCCGTGGACTCTGCTGGTGCGGAAGCGTCTGCCTCCGCTTCCCCGAGCACCTCACCGATCGCGGTAACAATCAAGGCCAGCGATATCGCGCCTGGATCTGGAGTGCCGACGCTGCGTTCTGCCAGCGGCCGCGCGCGACCGATCTTCGGAACCAATGATGCCGTTGCCTCGGCTGCGTCTCGGCACGCCTCCGCGGCCGAGCGCCACGCGTCGGAGATCGAAGCTCCGGCATCGACTTGGCCGACCAGCGAATCAACGAAGGGGAACAAGGCGTCCAGCATGGTCTTGTCGCCGAGCTGAGCCTTGCTGAACCCCTGCAAGTGCGTTGCCGAGCTCTGAACGGCATCAGCCAGGCGTTTCGAGGTCACCGCCTCCGTGTTGCCGAGACCCATGCCGACTCCTTCGAGCAGCAGGCCCCACAAGATGCCGCTGGTGCCGCCGGCCTTGTCGCTGAAGGCGCGCCCTGCGGCACTCAAGACCGTCTCGACCCCGCCTTGGGCTTCATTCACAGCTTCAGCTGCCGCCTTCGAGCCGCGTGACATGCCGATGCCATGATCACCGTCGCCGGCTATCGCGTCGATCTGACCGAGGTAGTCCTTGTTCTCCTCGACCGTCGCGTAAATCGTGTCGACTGCCTTGCGCGCCACTGCGGCTGCCGCGATCGATTCCTCGCTTGCTTCTGCGGTTACTTTCTCGGCGACGTGGCCGGCGCCGGTGCGCCGAGTCGTGAACTTTTCGCTCACTACGGCAGTGCCACGCCGGAAAGCCGCGGTTTCGGCAGGTGCCAGCCAGTAACTTTCCAGCTCCTCATCGAGCCAGGTGACGGATAAGGAACATCCGGCCATATCGAGGCTGGTCACCAGCTCCCCTACCTCAGGTGCCACCTGCACGACTCCTGCTGGTTCCAGGAGATCGTTGACCTGGCCGTACAACGCGAAGAGCTCCTCGTACTTGGTGGCGCCGAGCCCGTTGACAAGCACCGCCGCCCGGGCGCTGGCATTGTCCGGACGTTCGGCCAGGACTGTCTCCACCAGCTTCCCGGCGAGCTCATTGGCCGTCATCCAGGGAGCAGAAGTGATTCCGGGCTCGCCATGAATGCCCAGCCCGAAGTCCATGTGGCCCTGATCCACGGTAAACAGCGGCTGGTCGGCACCGGGCAGTGTGCAGCCGTCGAAGGCGACGCCGAAGGAGTACGTCGCTGCATTGGCTGCACGCATTACACGCTCGACTTCATCGAGATTCGCACCGTTCTCCGCCGCAGCCGCGGCCATCTTGTACACGGTGAAAGTACCGGCAATGCCGCGCCGCTTCTCTTGCTCCTCACGGCTCGCGGAGGCAACGTCATCGGTGACCCACACCACCCGGGTATCGATGCCGTCGTTGATCAACCGCTCGGCTGCGACACCGAAGTTCAGCCGGTCCCCGGCGTAGTTGCCGAACCCGAGCACCACCCCAGCACCGCCATCAGCTGCTTTGGCCACCCGATAGACCTGTTCCGCGGACGGCGAGGCGAACACCCCGCCGAGCACCGCTCCGTCGGCAAAGCCAGTGCCGACCACGCCGTTATAGGACGGGTAGTGGCCGGAACCGCCGCCGATGACCAGGCTGACCTTGCCCTCTAGCGGTCCGCCCGCGCGAACGAACCCCGAGGCGCCTTGGACGCGCTGTACGTATTGTGGGTACGCGGCGGCAAAGCCCTTGATCACGTCGCTGGGAAATTCGGCGGGGTCGTTGTACACGTGCGTCATGAAAGGCCTCCTACGGGTGTCATCGTGAGGGTACGGAAATCGCCCGAGCCGCGCAGATTTGGAGTAAGTCGAGAAAGTCCGATGCTTCCAACGCCGCCCGGCCTATGAATAAGCCGGAAGTGTTGGGATCGCTCAGCAGCCTGGTGGCGTTGGTTGCGTTGACGCTGCCGCCGTAAAGGACAGCACGAGCCCCACGGCCTTCGCTCGTGACGACGTCGTTGATCACTGCCATCACAGGTCCGATCTGATCAAGGGTCGGCTCAGTACCGTGCTCGCCAATCGCCCAGATCGGCTCGTACGCGATTATTACCTGCTCGACCTGTGCCGGTGCCAACTCCGACAATGCGATCTGTACCTGACCGCGTACGAAATCCTCGGCGCCACCAAGATCGCGAACGACCAGGGGCTCGCCAACGCAGATCAGCGGTGTGAGGTCGTGCGCAACGGCCGCCGCGGTTTTGAGCGCCACGGTGTGATCGGTCTCACCGAAATGCTCCCGGCGCTCGGAGTGGCCGATCTCGATCAACGTGGCTCCCGCGTCCTTGGCCATTCTCATCGAGATTTCGCCGGTCCATGCGCCTTCGGGTGCCCAA
>JBKPEY010000252.1:0-1734 GCA_046744405.1 Actinomycetota bacterium | reverse complement strand
GGGTTCTTCCGGGTCGGCCACGACGGGTCGGGTGTTCCGGCCGGTGGTTCGGGGGTCGACATCACTCTCCATCTCACAGCCTGCCTTCCGGGCAAGGCTGACCACAGCGTCCTGCGGAGCACGGAGAGTCTATTCGGCCCTTATAAAGTCATCTGGCTGTCGACAGCTCAACGGACTGCTCAGGGAAAATCGCGTGTGAGGGGTCGTTTTGCAGCACAAACCTCGAAAGGACCGGCTGCGTGGGCTTGGGAAGGGTCGTTTCCCAGCACAGGCGTCGAAAAGTTCCAGACCAGGCACATCCGACCGGCCATTCCTTGGCGCCAGACGGTGTCGCAGGACAAATCCAAGTCACAGCGTCTTCATAACCCATCCACAGTTTGGGGGTTGTCCAGGCTCATAGCCTTGAGTCCTGCGTCTGCGAGAATGGCTCGGTGTCCGGCGAGAGCGGGGGCCCACCGGGCATAAATGCTTTCAGCACAGACGCGTGTTTGACGAACCACAGGAGAGTGCGTGAGTAGTCCGTCGTTTGGCCAGCCTGTCGAGGAGCGCGCTGACGCTCGAAAGTCTGGCCAGCTCGGAAACCAGGCCGCCTCGCAGCTACTCGGCGACGCCATCGCTCAGGTCCAGCGAGTCATCGTGGGGCAGGAACACATGGTGGAGCAGCTCATGGTGGCGCTGCTCGCCCAAGGGCATTGCCTGCTGGAAGGTGTGCCGGGCGTCGCCAAGACGCTGGCAGTACGCAGCTTCGCCACCGTCGTCGGAGGCGAGTTCGCCCGGATTCAGTTCACCCCCGACCTCGTACCGTCCGACATCGTTGGCACCCGCATCTACCGGGCAAGCGAGGAAACCTTCGATGTCGAGCTGGGCCCGATCTTTGTGAACTTTCTGCTCGCCGATGAAATCAACCGAGCGCCAGCCAAGGTGCAGGCGGCGATGCTTGAGGCGATGGCGGAACGACAGGTCTCCATCGGCGGGACCACCTATCCGGTGCCCCAGCCGTTCATCGTGATCGCGACGCAGAACCCTATCGAGTCCGAGGGCGTGTATCCGCTGCCCGAGGCACAGCGTGACCGTTTCCTGCTCAAGGTCGACGTTCCCTACCCAGCCGGCAATGAAGAGTTCGAGATCCTCCGCCGCATGAGCGTCGATCCGCCAACTTCACAGCCTGTCCTGAACCCGCAGATGATCCTTCAGCTGCAGCGTCAGGCTGAGGAGGTCTTCGTTCATAACCTCGTCGCCGAATACATCGTGCGACTCGTCTTGGCGACGCGTACGCCGGCTGAGTTCAACCTGCCGGATCTCACGTCGGTCATCCAAATCGGATGTAGCCCGCGTGCCACGCTCGGGCTGGTGGCCGCCTCGAGGGCGTTGGCATTGATCCATGGCAGGGACTATGTGCTGCCGACCGACGTCCAGTCGGTCGCAAAAGATGTCATGGCGCACCGCATTGTGCTCGGCTTCGACGCTGTAGCCGACAACATCGCACCCGCCCAGGTGATCGAGAGGATTGTCGCCATGGTGCCACCACCGACGCCGGTGTGGAACCAGGCGTCCGGCGGAAACCATCAAAGTCAGACTGGTCGCACGCTGCCCGTGAGCAACACGCACACACCGACGGCCACGCCGTACCAGCATCCTGTGCCGAACATGCCTAACCATCCAGACTTTAGCTAGAGGCCTAGATGTCTTACCCGCCGCCAGGCGGTCGGCCCGTCGGTTCACCTAACTATCCGC
>JBKPEY010000400.1:0-4019 GCA_046744405.1 Actinomycetota bacterium | reverse complement strand
GCATAGCTCACGGCTGACGATTTGCGTCGCCGATTGTCCAGTTGTCGATCAATCCGACGTGAGCTGATCGGCAAAGCTTCGTAGTGCCGCGTCGGCGGCTTGGGCGTGTGGAAAGCAGCCGTTGTGTGCGCCCGGGAGGATGACGCATGAGGCTGAGGCGAGTTCAGCGAGATGCCGGGCCCATGCTGGCGGCGCGAAACCGTCGCGCTGGCCGGTGATTACCAAGCTGCGCGTGGTGAGCTGCACATGATCTTCGGGGCGGTCGGGCATAGCCGACCGGATCAGTTGTAGCAACGGTCGACCTCCGCTCGCGATGTAGGAGGGAATTACCACGGGCAGTTCGCCGGGCACCTCATGCGGCAGGGTCCGGACGGCGCGTCTCAGCAACGCGAGCATCGTCCGAGCATGGGGGTCGAACGTTGGGCCGGCGAGGACCAGTCCACCGATCAACTCAGGAACGAGCTGGGCCGTCTTCAAGACGGCCTGGGCGCCCGTGGAGTGGCCCAACAAGACGACGTCGCGACGCTCGGTCGCTTCGAGCCAGCGGGCCAGGGCCGTGGCGATGGCGACCAGAGTCGGCCGGCAGGTCTGCGCATCTCCTGCGCGCCACCCAGGAAGATCCACAATGCTGGCCCGAGTCCACTGTGAGGTTTCCCTCGCCCATGGGGCGAGGTAGCCCGGGGCGCCTAAACCGGCCAGAAGAACGACTTCGGAGTTGTCCCGAATGTGTCCAGCGCTCAACGATCGAATGGGCCGACCATCAACCTCGGTGACGGTCGGGTGCAGCCCGTAGGGATCGCGGCGCAGAGCTCGCCGCTCTCGACGTGCGCGCGCGGCGGGATTGAGCTGGGTGAGCGTCCGAGGTGCGGAGGCCTTCATCGGTGCGGTGTTCGAGGAACCGGTGCCGGCGCGCAAACCGTCAGTGCGCCGGGCTGGATCTCGGCCGTCAGGCTGGTGGATTCACCTACGACGTCGCCGTCGAGCTGATAGTTGTCCTTGCCATCGATCCTGATCCTCACCCGTCGGCCGGAGTGCTGGTCAACCTGGTCATCCCGCTTCGGCTGGCGGGTGATCAACCGCAAAGCCAGCTTGATCCAATGCCGGAACCTGCGTGGAGAGGCGATATAGAGATCGAGGACACCGTCGTCAGGACGCGCGCCCGGGATCAGAGTGAGGTTGCCTCGCAGCTTGCCCACATTGCCGACTACGCACAACATGGCGTCTCGGCTGACCGGTCGGTGGTCGTCTAGCTGCACCCTCATCCGCACAGGCAGCCGCCCAAGCGCCTTCCCAGCTGCGACGAAGTACGCCGCAGACCCAACCTTGTCCTTCAGGTTGTCATCGGTCTCGTCCATGATCATCGCGTCGACCCCGACCCCTGCCATCACTGCGAAGTGTTCCGGCGGTCGATCATCGACAGTGATCTTGACCAGGTCGATGGTGCGGGTGTGGCCGCCAAGTGCGACCTCGATCGCGGGCCCTTCCTCCAGTGGGAGATCGAGATTGCGAGCGAGCAAGTTGGCGGTGCCGGCGGGTATCAGCCCCATCGGCGTCCCGGTATGTGCCAGACCGTCGGCGACGATGCGCACCGTGCCGTCACCTCCGGCACCGATGACAAGATCAACATCCTCGGCGACGGCCTGCTGGGTCATGGCGCGACCCGGGTCCTCGGACGACGTCTCCAGCCAGAGCGTGTCGACCCAACCCATGCGCAGCAGGCGGTCCTCCAGCAGCGCACAGAACTGGTCAGAGATCTTCGTAGGGTTGTACACCACCGCACACCGGCGGCGTTGTCCTGCAGGCGCGAACGTTGTCACGTGCGAGTCCTAAGAGTTGCGAGGAGTGGGGACCATAGGGCGTCGAAACGCCTCAGGTCAGGTCGAAGCGACTTGGTCAAGTACTTAAGTGTGTTGCCAGTCCTTGGTAGCCCGTTTCTCCTCGGGCAGGTGGCCTTGCTCGGGTTAGGCCCGATTAGATGACCAGGTTCAAGATCACGGTGAGGAGAACTGACAACACCACCGAGATCACGACCGAGGCCAGGCAGCCGATGCCGGAGATTCTCATGCATACGCCTTCTGGGGGTAGCTACGGTGCCACGCCCTCAAGGAACGCGGCACCGTAGATTCATAACTGGTATTGATCATCAGACCCATTGGCACTGCGCATCGTGCTGCAGTGTTGAGCCTGGCTCAGGCGTCGTGGGGCTGACGGCTCCCGGCCTTCGCCAAGCCGCGGCTGATCATGTAACCGATGCTCAATAGGGTCACGTACAGCCACGCGCTGCGGGCACCGAAGCCCTGGCCGTCATCACCGTTGTCGGTGACGGCAGCGGCAATCAGCACGCCAACCACGCTGAGCACGAAGACGATGAGCTCGGTGGTCTTGAACGCCGACTTGGTCTCCTTGGCCTCGGTGGTGCGACGACGTGCGTTCGCGTCCGCCGTATAGCTGGGCGCGTTCGTGGTCGAATCGGTGGTGGTCATGGTGGAACTCCCAATCTGGTAAGAGACGCAGCTGGCCATTGGGCCTTGCCGCGGGGGCCGGGGCGATCGGTTCGCCTCACCGGCAGGTGCGCCTGTGTGTTCAAGCGCTGGAGCGCCTGGGTATTCAAGCGCGTCTACTTTGTAAGAACATACAGTGTCAGAACTTCGATGTCGAATCGCCGGCCCACTTGAAGGCCAATCGAGACTTTGCGGTGACCCTCGACGCTTTCCAGACAACCGCGCAATTCGGGCAGTTTCAGGATGTGAGTCGGGATCGACATCGCCAGACTGATGGACGATCGTCGACTTGTCCGAGTCGAAAGCCACAGGTCCGCGGCGCGCGGGAGCTGTTGATCTTGACGAACGTGACCGGTGGGTACGGGTTGGGGTGGGAGCGTCGGCGTGCGCTGATATCTGGCGGTGGACCGGCCACGTCGCTAGGGTGGCAGCATCTGACTGCCGATCGAGCCAGCGCTGCCTTCGACTAGCGGTTCTCAGCTCACAAGACGAAAGCCCTGCCATGGACAACCTGCCCGAGTTGCATGAGGCGCTGGCCAGGGTTGTCGTTGCCGACCGCGAACTTTCTGATGTGTTGACCGAGATCATTGGAATCGCTCGCCGCGCGATGCCCAGCGTTGAGGCGGTCTCGATCACTTTGATTCGGGGAGAGAAGCCGTTTACGGCTGCCTATGACGGGCAGATGGCTTTGGACGCTGACGAGTTGCAGTACGAGCGTGGGTACGGACCTTGTATGGACGCCGGCAGGGCGGGCCAGATGTTCCTCATCGACGACATGCGGACCGAACAGCGCTGGCCGGACTACGCCCAGCACGCCGCCGCGCACGGTGTGCTGAGCTCGCTCTCCGTGCCCCTTCCATTCCAAGGAGCCACCATCGGCGCGCTCAACACTTACGCTCGACGGCCCGGGGTTATCGACGATCACGATATTGAGTTAGCCGAGGAGGTTGCTGCCTGGGTCGCGATTGCGATCGGCAATGCGGAAGCAGCAGCCCGCACCAGCGAGAATCTCGCTCACCTGCGCAGCGCAATGATGTCTCGCGCATTTATCGAACAGGCTAAAGGCATCTTGATGGAGCGACACAAGATCAAAGAGGACGAGGCGTTCACTCTCCTCACCCACGCCTCCCAACACACCAACGCAAAGCTGCGTGACGTCGCCGAAGAGCTCGTCCGGACCGGCGCGCTGCCCGGTTGACACGCTCACCCGTGAGCGGCGGTACTCGTGTCCGCCGCATCTGACTCGTCAATTTCCCTTATTTACGTCTTCCTGTACCTGCTCGCGAACTACCTGGAAGACCACCCGCGACGACGCGGTCAAGTTCGGCGGCGATCACCGTGACTGGGTCACCCAGTCCGTCGATTTGGTGCTGCAAGCGCCCTGCACCACGGCCGTAGGAGGGCTTGTGCAGCACGGTTCGGACCGCCCGCCGTAATTGGGTCTCTGTCGGCCGATCGGTGTGCAGATTCAGCCCGGCGCCCGACCAGGCCACCCGAGCTGCCACCTCCGGCTTATCC
>JBKPEY010000161.1:0-6135 GCA_046744405.1 Actinomycetota bacterium | reverse complement strand
CTACCTCGGCTCCTCCGGTCGGTGGGGCAAGGGCTTGCCGCCCAACAAGGGCGATCGTGAGGAAGAAGTGTGGCAGGCTGCCGGCTGCTATCGCCTGCAGCGGATCGAGGTCGCGGGTCAGATCGTCGAGCGGACCAGTGACCAGATTGTGGCTGCGATCTTCTCTCTTTCCAGCTCGACACCTCGCTTATTTGGCGAACGCCGTGACGCGTTTGAAGCCGATCTTCGGCGCCTGCTGAAGGAGGCCAGCCCGGCTGGACTTTTCAGCGAGCAGATGCGTGAGATAGCCGCAGACATTTGGCGACAAAGGTCCGGATAGGGTGAGATCCTCTTCTCGGTGGTGGTCATGCGTTTGGTTGCCTACCTGCTCGGCTTAGTTGCAGCCTCCCTAGTGCTGATCTGGGTTGATCACTCGCCTTCCGACATTGCAAACCAGACTTCCCTGCTGATACTCGTGCTGGCCGCCGTCTCGCTTGGTTTCGCTGCTCCTCGCTGGGCGTGGCTATCGGCCCTGGTTCTCGGCGGCAGCCTGGCGGCCGTGCACGCGATCTACCTCGCAATGGGCCTCACCTTGCCCTACCGGATGTCACCAACGGGCTGGGCAGGACCGGCTTCTTTGCTGATCTTGATCATTCCTGCAGGCCTCGTCGCATATCTCGGGGCCGGCGTGGCCGTGGTCATGACTCGGCATCGGCAGACCACGGCACGGTAGTCGCTCAGCCCGTCAAGCAGCGCAATATAGAAAATCAATATAGAAAACGTTGCGTATCTACAGAAACACTCTACTCTTTAGAGAACGCAGCGTTTCTAGAGGGCGAGCGACATGCAGCCACCGTTGTCGGTCGGGGGGGTCTTGCCAGGACTCTTGTTGGCCATGCTGCTCGGCGCCTTGGACCAAACGATCATGGCGCCCGCTCTGCCGGCTGTCGCGAAAGATCTGGGCCGGCTCGATCAAATGCCCGGTGTCGTGACCTCGTATCTAGCTGCCGCCACAGCGGTCATGCCGTTGTACGGGAAGCTGGGTGATCGCTTCGGCCGACGGCGTATGTTGCTTGCCGCAGTGGCGATCTTCGTTGTCGGCGCGACGCTCTGCGCAACGGCGGCATCGATGACGATGTTGATCATGTTCCGAGCGGTGCAGGGGCTCGGTGGCGGCGGGCTCATGGTGGGGCCCCAGGCCGTGATTGGCGAGATTGTCAGCCCGCGGGAGCGCGGCCGCTATCTGGGCTACATCGGCGCCGCGTACGTGGTCGCCGCGGTGGGCGGCCCTGTTCTCGGCGGGCTGATCGTTGAGGGACTTGGCTGGCGGTGGATCTTCGCGCTCTATCCGCCGATTGGCGCTGTCGCGTTTACCGTCCTTGCTGTCACGCTACGACTGCCCCGGCCGACCGAGCGGCCACCGATCGACTATGTCGGGGCGCTCAGCCTCGCAGCAGCAGTTATCGGCGTGGTGCTCTTTGGCCAGACGCGGCATCCGGCGTGGGCCCTGCTCATCGTCGTTGCCGCAGCCGGATGGTTGATCAGCGCTCGATTCGCCGCGGACCCAATCCTGCCGTTGCGGTTGTTTCGCGATCGCGGCTTCGCAATTCCGGTGGTGATCAGCTTCCTGGTCGGCTTCGCGCTGTTCGGCACACTGACCTATCTACCGGCGTACCTGCAGGTCGCCCAAGGAATCTCGGCCAGCCGCGCGGGTCTGGTCGTCACCGCGTTGATGGCCGGAGTCCTGACCACCACGGTGCTGTCCGGACGGCTCATCACCCGCACCGGCCGCTACAAGGCCTATCCGGTGGTCGGCGCCGCGATGTCCGCAGCCGGCCTGGCGCTGCTGGCAACCTGGAGTTCCGGGAGCGGCCCGGGTGTAATCACCATGATCATGGCACTGATCGGACTCGGCGTCGGAATGATCATGCAAGTCATGGTGCTGGTCGCTCAGAATTCAGTCGCCTATAGTGATCTTGGCACTGCGACGTCCTCGGTTGCTTTCCTCCGCCAGATTGGTGCCTCGGCTGGCGTCGCTCTGGCTGGAGCGCTGATCACTAGCAGGCTCGCCGATCAAGTCCCGGCCGCCGTGGCGCTAAGCCAGGCAATGCCGATCGTGTTTGGCCTCATGTCCCCGCTGCTCGCGCTGGCATTCGTGCTTGCCGTCCTATTGCCAGCACGTCCGCTGCGCACCACCGCCCATGTCAAGGAGTCCGTATGAAATTCGTCGCACCGCTACGAGACTTCGGCCGCAATGACATCGCCTCAGCCGGAGGAAAAGGGGCCAATCTCGGCGAGCTTCATCGAGCCGGGCTACCAGTTCCTGACGGCTTTGTCATTACGACGGCCGCGTACGCCGCCGCCGTACAGCCGCTGGATCTGCACATCGCCGACCGGGTCGCGGCCAACGACGGCGCATTGATCCGCAGAGACGTCGCGGACGCTTCGATGCCCGCCGAGCTGCGCGCCAAGATCACCGACGGTTACGCCAACCTGGGAGCCGGCCCAGTAGCAGTGCGCTCCAGCGCGACCGCCGAGGACCTCCCAGGGGCGGCTTTTGCCGGTCAGCAGGACACCTACCTCAATATCACCGGCACACCGGAGTTGATCAATGCGGTAAAGCGGTGCTGGGCGTCCCTGTGGTCTGAACGCGCTATCGCATACCGCAGCAAGATTGGCATCGACCCAGAAGATGTCAGGATCGCCGTCGTCGTGCAGAACATGATCAACGCTGAGGTCGCGGGCGTGATGTTCACCGCTGACCCGATCAGCGGCGACCGCGAGACGATAATGATTGACGCGTCGAGTGGGCTCGGCGAAGCCGTCGTTTCCGGTCTCGTGACGCCAGATCATTACGTGCTCAACGATCAAGGCCACGTTGACACGTTCCAGCCGGGCGACCCCGACCGTAGTCATCGACTGCCTGACCGCGTGCTGGAAGAACTGGCACACCTTGGTCTCGCCGTTGCCAAGCACTTCGGGTGTCCGCAGGACATCGAGTGGGCGTATGCACAAGACCAGGTGTGGATGCTGCAGGCGCGCCCCATGACTGCACTTCCGCCGCCACCAATTGAGCTGAATGCGGCGCAACGCCGGCTCGGCTCGATCCTCCTCGACTACGTCCCCATACGCCCCTACCCGATCGACATGAGCACCTGGGTGCCGTACGGTCCGGCAGGCTTGATGGCCAAGGTGACGGCGCGGTTCGGCATCCGAGACCCGTTTGATGAATTTATGCCTGAGGACGAGCACGGCGTAGTCGATCGGCTCGTGCCACGTTCTCCGCGGCTGACGCCGGCCGTGTTGCTCGCGCCGTGGCGCATTGTGACACTGGCCCACCGCTTCGACCCCGGCCGCTGGACAGAGGACCCCCGATTTGCTGACTTTCTTTCCAGAATTCAGGATCTTGCAGCGCAGGATCCCAAGACCATGCCGTGGTCATGGCTCAAGACCATGCCGCGGCAAGCGCTCGACGCTATCAATCCGATCGGTGAGCTGCGGATCGACTACCTGCCGCGCACCGGCTTGGCGCTGCTGCGGCTTCTGATTGCCCTCCGATTGCTGCGCCGCTCTGCTCTGTTCAGCGACTTGATCATCAGCCGCACCCGGACCACGGACGCAAATCGAGCTCTTGAGGCCCTTGCCGCCCGGGCTCGCGAAGATTCTCGGCTCGGTGACGCCGTCAGCAGTCTCGATCCGAAGGCACTCACTGCCTTTCCGCAGTTCGAGGCACAATTCGCGTCCTACCTTGCTGAGTTCGGGCACCGCGAGACGGTCACGCCAGTCCTGGTCACACCGCCCACTCAGAGCGAGGCGCCTGAGACGGTGCTCGCGTTGATCAAGGTCCTCATGGCCGAGCCGCCACGCCTGCCGGAAGACAGGGATCGGGCTATGCGCGAGTTGCTAGAGCATCCTCTGCTCCATGATCGTCGCCGACGAGCGGTGAGCAAGCACTGGATTGAGGCGGCACGTGCTGGGATGGCCTTCCGGGAGGACAGTCACTTCTACTTCCTCATGCCACTGCCAATCCTGCGCAGGTCCTTGCTGGAGATGGGCCGCTGGCTCTGCGATGTCGAAGTGCTCGCGCAGCCGGAGGATGTCTTCCACCTGCGGCTGGAGGAGCTCGAGGCAATTGATGATCCCGCCATGCTCAGCGAGTCGCGCGCTTCGTCAGCTCAAGGCCGCAGCCGGGCCGAGAGACTTCGCACACTTGTGCGCACCCGGGCGGCCCGTCGCGAGGAGCTTCGCGGAGTTCGCCTGATCGACCCTGCAGCGGTCTTTCCCCAGCGCGATGTCGGAAACGCGCTCATTACCGGTACGCCCGCAAGCAGTGGTTCGGCGACTGGCCCCGTCAAACTGATCCGCGGACCCGCTGAGTTCAGCCACCTTGCTCCCGGTGACGTGCTGGTCTGCCCCTACACCAATCCGGCTTGGACAACTCTGTTTCAACGCGCCGCGGCCGTCGTCGCCGACTCTGGAGGACCGGGCTCGCATGCCGCAATCGTGGCCCGCGAGTACGGCATCCCAGCGGTGATGGGAACCGGCATTGGGACCGCGACCCTCACCGACGGCCAGCTGGTCAACGTGAACGGAAGCACCGGCCGGGTCATAGCCGCTGACGGCGACGGGCAACGCCGATGACCGACCACCGTACGCGGCCGCGCCGCCGCGGCGACGTACTCAATAGCGCGATCTTCGAGGCGACCCTTCAAGAGCTTGCGGAGGTGGGGTACGCGAGATTGACCATGGAACGCGTGGCGTTGCGGGCCGGAGCGAGCAAGGCATCGGTGTACCGGCGCTGGCCGAGCCGCATGGAGCTGGCCCTTGACGCCGTCCATCATCTTGCGCCTGATCCCACCGACACGCCAGATACGGGGAGTCTGCGCGGCGATGCCCTTGCTTTTATGCGGATCGCCGCCGCGCTGCTGGCTGGACCCGGCGGCGAGGCACTGCGAGGCCTGCTCGGCGACGCCCTTGCTGACCAATCCCGCACGCTAGAGCTACGCAGGCACTCCCGGGGTACGGGGCATCGAGTCATGCAGGAGATCACCCGCCGTGCCATCGAGCGCGGCGAGATCACGGCCGACGCCATCACCCCCCGACGCCTTGATGTCGCGCAGGCGATGCTCCGGGAATACTTCCTCTTTCATGGGCCACCGATCCCGGATGCTGCCATCGTCGAGATCGTCGACGAGATCGTCCTTCCCCTTCTTCGGGACTCGCGCTTCGGTAGGGTCCAAACATGACGGGCACGCCGGTTGAGAAGACCTACGTCATGCTCATGGTCACCGATATGAGTCGGGCGCTGCGGTTCTATACGGAGGCGTTCGACGTCAATGTTGTGATCAATTCACCATATTGGAGCGAGTTCACCGTGGCGGGGACCAACATCGCCCTGCATCCTGGCGGCACTAGCGACCAAACCCGTACTGGACTTGGCTTTGAAGTGAAAGATCTTGATGCTGCGCTGCAGCGGACAACTGAAGTTGGCGGACAGATCACCAGCCCGCCGCGTGAGAGAGCACAGGAGCGAATTCGGGTTGCCGAGATTGCCGACCCGGAAGGCAATGTGATCACCGTCGCGGAGTTGATCAGCTAGCCTGCCAAAGCGGTCAGGTCGACTGCTGATCGAGGTACCTGGGCGAATTGCGATGCTGGGAACCACGTCGGCACCGCCCGTCGGAAACGTTCCGGTCCTTGCAGCTGAACCGACCCCGACGGGAATATCTGCTATTTCTCGCTCGCAAAATGGACTAGCGGTTGAGGAGAGTCACTGCCGGCTGAGCCTGTCGAAGCCTGTGATCTCACTAACGGCTTCGCGGGCGGCCGCCGGCGAGTCGGAGTCACGAGCCGCCCGTGCCGCCAGCCGGCAATCCCCCAAGGTGACGCCGGCAAGGCCGCGGCCAACGCTAGCGAGGGCCGTGGGCGGCATAGAGAGACTCGACATACCGAGACCAGCGAGGACCTGGGCGAGCAAGGGGTCGGCCGCGGCTTCACCGCACACTCCCACGTGCTTGTCGCTCCCGTGGGCGGCAGAGGCGACGATCTCGATCAAGCGCAGCAGCGCCGGCTGCCAGGGGTCGTTCAGCGACGCAAGGTCCGCCGAGTTACGATCAGCGGCGAATGTGTACTGGGCAAGATCATTCGTGCCGACAC
>JBKPEY010000258.1:0-1718 GCA_046744405.1 Actinomycetota bacterium | reverse complement strand
GGCCGCCTACGCCGATGCTGCCGATGTTGATCTTGTGGCCTTGTCTGGCATGGAGACCGATGCGCTGCAGCGGCTTGGCGATGCCTACCGCATTCCAGACCGGCATCGCTATACCGATTGGCAGCAGCTTGTTGAGCATGGTGAGCTTGACCTATTGAGTATCGCAGCCCCAACGACGCTGCATGCGCCGATAGCAATCGCGGCGCTCGCCGCGGGGATGCACGTACTCTCAGAGAAGCCGATTGCGGAGAATGCCGACGCCGCTGGGCTCATGGTCGAGGCAGCCGAACGCAACGATCGCGTCCTGGATGTCTCGTTCAACCACCGCCGGCGCGGTCATGTCAAAGTCCTCAAGAACATCATCGACGCCGGCCTACTGGGCAGCATCTACTACACCAAGGTCGGCTGGTTGCGCCGTGAAGGCATTCCGGGATTAGGTAGCTGGTTCACCCGCCGTACGGCATCGGGCGGCGGTCCGCTGATGGATCTCGGCGTGCACATGCTCGACATGGCCCTGTATTTGCTCCACGAGCCACCAGTCCGCGCGGTCACTGCTGCGACGTACGCGGAGTTTGGGCCGCGCGGCAAAGGCGGTTCACCGTCGCAGTTCATGCGCAAGACAGCGGTGGAGCCGGGTGCATTCGATGTCGAGGATCTCTCAACCGCCTTCCTCCGGCTTGAGGACGGCGGGACGCTGCTGCTGGAATCAAGTTGGGCGCAGTGGATCCCGAAAGATCGGTGTTATGTGACGATGTACGGCTCCGATGGAGGGGCAAGCATCGAGTGGGGCGCGCCCGACGACCCGGATCGCAGCCTGGACATCTGGACCGAGAAAGCCGGCGTGCCTGCGACGCTCCATCCCGCCGTGCCGCCGGACGGACAGCATGCAGAGTCGATTCTGGACTTCATTGCCAAGGTGCAATCAGCTGACTACAGCAATCATCGTGGCAAGCAGGCGCTCGCCCGGGCGGTGGTGATCGATGCCTGCTATGCCTCCGCAACCAAGGGCACTGAGGTCACCCTGGAACCTTAGATAGCTTGTCGATTGTCACATTAGTAACACCAATCTCCGTCTTTCACTTGCGTATCACATGTGACCTGCTGCAGGCTATGGCCACTTGCCCACGAATGGAATGGTCCTGTCTGCTTCCCTGCCACTTGCCAGCCCTGTTCGGAACTGGGCCAGCCGTCTGCTCAGTACGACTGTGGCGCTTACGGCGTTGGCCACCTGTGCTGTATTGACCACGATTCCTGCTCACGCTGACTCGTCGGTGTCGGCCACATCTGGACGTTTCACAATCTACGGCGCGGGCTGGGGGCACGGCTGGGGGATGTCGCAGTACGGAGCGTACGGAGCCGCCCGGAAGGGCTTGTCCTGGAAGCAGATTCTCGCTTTTTACTATCGGGGCACTCAGCTCGAGACGATGCCCAGTGGCACCAAGATCAAAGTCTGGATCACCTCGGACAACGACAACAGCCTGCGAGTTCTGCCGGCGACGGGTCTGACGGTGAGGGACACCGCGGGTCATCGCTACACCGTGCCCACGGGAGCGAAGTACAGATCGTGGCGGATCACTCGCTTCGGCGCCGGCTACCGGCTGAGCTACCGAACCAGCAGTGGCAGCTATGTGACGAAGTCGATCGGTCTGAGCACCGGCACCTGGTCGTTCTCAACCCGTTCCAAGATCGTCAAGGTCATGCTGCCCGGTGGATTGGTG
>JBKPEY010000619.1:0-4631 GCA_046744405.1 Actinomycetota bacterium | reverse complement strand
GGATCCCACAAGACTGCCGATCCGGCCGACGTCGAGGCACCCGTACTTGACACCGGCACCGTCAGTGTGAGCCCGTCCCCGCCAGAAATCCGCTTCATCGCATACGCCAGCCACAGTGTCTCGGGCAATGAGGTGTCGCGGCCAAGCTTGATCGCCTCCGCAACGGCCATATTGAACTTCCAATAGCGCACCGGGTTCAGCACAGTTGCCGGCGACGCGGCCTTGCTCGCGACAGCCGCCAGCATCTCGCGCTGCCGCTTCACCCGGCCAAGATCACCGAGCGGGTCCGCCTTGCGCATCCGGACATAGCCGAGGGCCTCGGTGCCATTCAGCGTCTGGCAACCTTTTGGCAGATCGATATGGCTGTCGCGGTCGTTGATCGCGCTCGGCAGGCACATGCGAATGCCGCCGAGGGCGTCGATGATGTTGACGAAGCCGCCGAACCCGATCTCCATATAGCCATCCATCCGCAAGCCGGTGTTCTGTTCCACCGTCTGCACTAGCAGCTCGGGACCACCGAAGGCGTACGCCGCGTTGATCTTGTTCTTGCCATTCTTGGGAATGTCAACGTAGGAGTCACGCGGCACCGAGATCAATGCCGGCTTCCCACCAGGAGGCAGGTAAACGATCATGATCGTGTCCGTACGCTGACCGCCGGTGCTGCCAGTTCCCAGTCGCTTCTGCTCAGCCTTGCTGAGACCAGCCCGAGAGTCCGAGCCAACGAGCAGGAATGTCTTTCCTGGTTGATCAGCCGGCCGCTGTCCGGCGGGAGCCGCGTCCACTCGGGCTATTTGTGTCCATGCATACGCCGGTACGCCCACGAGCCACAAGATCAGCAATAGCAGCAAGATCAACAGCACCCGGAAGAAGTTCCGTACTGGATGGCGGCGCTTTGCGGACCTAGCTTGCGGTGCTGCCGGCAACGGTCGGCCGCCTGGTCCGCGGGGTGGTGGGCCAGCGGGCGGCGTACCTGGTCGAGGCGGTGCTGTTCGATATCCACTCGGGCTTGGTGGTGGATACGCCGCACCACCTTGCGGCGCGACTGCAGGCGCCGGCGGACTCGGCATCACGCGAGTGCGCTCAGGCTGTACCTGCTCGCGCTCGCGCCCGTATAACCAGTCCAGATCCTCGTCGCCGCTCGAAGACATATCGCAAAGGTACCTGGGGCGTACGCCACCCCAGCCGTCAGCAGACTGGGGTCTTGTCGGCGTGCCTTCGGCATCCAAACAACAGAAACCACAGATACTGACAGGGTCTTCCCCGATCTCCTTCCCCGAGAGGCACTGAGTTGCCCAAGCCTCAAACGCGAAGCGAACGCATCAAACGCCGCCGCGGTCTGACATTGCTGGCTATGACCCTGGTATTACCTGGCTCTGCGCAACTGGTCAGCGGCAACCGTCGCGTCGGTCAGCTAGCGCTTCGCGTCTGGGCGTCCCTAGGGTTCCTGGCGCTGCTGGCTGGACTGCTGACACTGATCAGCCCGAAGCTGTTGCTTTCGGTGATCACCTTCGGTCCCACTCTTACAGCGATCCAAATTGGGCTCATCACGCTCGGAGTGGGTTGGGCTGCACTCATGATCGATGCCTGGCGACTGGGGCACCCGCAAGAGCTCGGGCGCTCCGGCCAGCTGGCCTTCTCGGCCTTTGGCCTGGCACTGGCCTTCATGATCTTCGGAAGTTTTATCGCCGCAGCCTCGATGGCTGCTGCGCAGCACGACCTGACCACCACAGTCTTCTCGGGCGGCGGTAAGCAGACTGCTGAACAGGGACGCTTCAACATCTTGCTCATGGGTGGCGACGCAGGACAAGATCGGGTAGGGCTCCGGCCGGACAGTATGACTGTAGCGAGCGTGGATACGAAGACCGGTCGAACGGTGTTGATCAGCTTGCCCCGCAATCTGCAGTCTGCGCCGTTCCCCAGCTCCTCACCACTGCATGATCGGTTTCCACACGGTTTCCGTTGCTCCGATGGCTCGTGCATGCTGAACGCGATCTACACCTACGCATCAGAGCATCGCAATCTCTATCCAGGAGTGCGTAACCCGGGCGCTCAGGCGACCAAAGAGGCGGTCGAAGGTGCCACCGGACTTCAGATCAATTATTGGGTACTGATCGATCTCAAGGGCTTTGAGACCTTAGTCGACTCAGTTGGCGGCGTCACCATGGATGTCTACCGCCGGGTTCCGATCGGCGGCGGTAGCACCAAGATCCACGGCTACGTTCAGGCTGGCAAGAACAGGCACTTGAATGGTTATGAGGCGCTCTGGTTCGCTCGATCACGTGCTGATTCCTCCGATTACGACCGCATGGTGCGGCAGAAGTGCGTCATGCGCGCGATGCTCAAACAGCTTGACCCGATCACGGTCTTGACCAAGTTCAACAAGATCGCAGCCGCCAGCAAGGAGGTCGTCGCGACGGACATTCCCCCTTCGGAAATTGCGACCATGATGGATCTGGCGCTCAAGGCCAAGGCACTGCCGGTTTCGAGTGCAGCCATGGTGCCCCCGCTGATTCATCCAGGCGCTCCGGACTACGGCCTGATCCGCAGCACGGTCCAGAAGATCATTACCAAGTCGGAAAACGTCGACAATCGAGCTGCTCAGCCGACACTTGCAGCGACTCCGGATGCGACGCCCAAGCCCAAACCCACGGCCTCCCCCTCCCGCAGCGCCCAGACCGATGATCTGAGCAAGGTCTGCGCAGCTTGATCGTCGTCACTCCTGACAAGATGACCGAGTGAAATCGTCGACCGACGGACTTGCCATCGATTGGCCCGGTGTCTCGGTAATCATGCCGGTGCTGAACGAGGAACGCCACCTGGAGGCTGCCGTCTGCCGTGTGCTCGACCAGGAGTATCCCGGCGAGCTTGAAGTGATCATTGCCGCAGGTCCGAGCGGGGACCATACCCGGGACATCGCCAACGCTCTTGCCGCTACAGATCCGCGAATCCGCGTAGTCGACAACCCGGCGGCGCGAACGCCTACCGCGCTGAATCTGGGCATTGCCGCCTCCAAGCACAAGATCATCGTCCGAGTCGATGGACACGGTGAATTGACCGATGGCTACATCAGGCGCGCCGTTGAGCTGCTGGAGGAAACTGGTGCTGCCAATGTCGGCGGGGTCATGGACGCGCAGGGCACGACTCCGTTTGAACAGGCGGTGGCCATCGCGTACACCACGCGCCTTGGGCTGGGTGGTGGAGCATTCCACCTTGCCGATTCACCGGCGGCTGAGGCGGAGACGGTATTTCTCGGCGTTTTCCGCAAGGACGCGCTCATTGCGGTCGGCGGATTCGACGAGACCATGCACCGAGCGCAGGACTGGGAGCTGAACTATCGCCTGCGCACCCGCGGTCACAAGATCTGGTTTTCACCAGAGCTTCGGGTGACCTACCGCCCGCGATCGACGCTGCGGGCTTTGATGAAGCAGATGTATGAGACCGGAAAGTGGCGTCGCGAGCTTGTCAGACGCCATCCGGAAACCGCGAACGCTCGCTATCTGGCCCCACCATTAACAGTGCTCGGTGTGTTGGGCGGCACGGTCGTAGGGGTGCTGGGCGTGGTTTCCGACTCCCGGTTGCTGCGTCTTGGTTTCCTCGCTCCGGCGGGCTATTTCGCGTTGGTCATCGGTGGGTCGCTAGGTGCCGGGCGGTCGATGCCGGCCGCTGCTCGGCTGCGACTGCCGCTGGTATTGACGGCAACTCACTTCGCTTGGGGGATCGGCTTCTTGGTTGGCAAGGCGCCTCACCGGTAGTGGAAGCCTGCGTCTAGCTGTGGCACACTCGATGCTGTTCCGCGATGCGGCACGGCTGTTGTATGACAAGGAGCTTCGATCTCGGTGACGACTGACCTTGAGCCGGGGCGGGCCCTGGTTGGGTCGGTGCTTCGAGCAATGCGGCTATTGGATCTGTTCGATCGCGGCCGCCCAGAGATGTCGCTAGCCGAGTTTGCGCGCCGGAGCGGGTACTCGAAGTCGACGACCTACCGACTGCTGATCACCCTGGTGGAGGCGGGATGGCTAGAGCGCAGTCCCGCTAACGGATTTCGGCTGACGATCAAGGCGTTCCAGGTGGGCAGCATCCTGGTGGACAGTCTGGAGTTGCGGCGCGAGGCGGCCCCGATCATGGCGAGAATCGCGGCTGAGCTTGACGAGGCTGTCTACCTGGTTGTGGCCGCCGGGACGCGCGCGGTCTGTTTGGAGCGTATTGATAGCGGACAAGGAGTGCGGGTGGCCGAGCTCTACGTGGGAGGGTCGCAGCCACTGAATCTGGGAGCGGCGCCGCGCGCGCTGTTGGCGTTCGACGAGGACGAGCTGTTGCCTTCCTTGCTGGAGGAGGGCTTGAGTCGGAGGACTGAGCACAGCCTTGTCGATCCCGCAGATCTGCGGAACGATCTTGCTGAGACGCGTCAGCGCGGCTACAGCATTTCCGATGAGGACGCCACCATAGGTATCGCAGCCATCGGCGCCCCAATTCTCGGTGCGAACGGCGTCGCCATAGCGGCGCTGAGCTACGGCGGCTTACGCCAGAACGTCCTGCCGCCCAAACCAACACAAGTGCTGTGCCTGTTGCATGCCTGCGAAGAAATCTCGACGCGGCTTGGCTACTGGCAGCGAGATGATCTTTGGCCAGCC
>JBKPEY010000124.1:0-3894 GCA_046744405.1 Actinomycetota bacterium | reverse complement strand
ACAGCGGCGTGGGTCGCGTTCTTGATCTTGGCGCCGCTCGCTCGCAGTATCAAGATTTTCGGTGCGGTAGTCGCAATCCCGTTGGCGATCATGACTATAGCTGGCTGGGTGGGGGTTTGGTCAGTTGAGAGCTGGGTTGCTCACGGCGGCGTCTGGATCGTCATCGGCACGATCTCGGAGTTGCTGGGAATTGGTTTCCTGGTATTCGCCACGATGAGCAGGCAGGCGGTGAATCTGATCATTACCCAGCGGCTGGTAGTTCTGCTCTTCGGTGTCACCGCATTTGGCACTATGCATCAGTCCGCTGAATTCATCCTCTTCGGACTCGCGAACCAGTCGGCAGCCGGCGTGCCTCGATACCTGGGCTTCGGCACAGCGATCACGCTGGTCATCACCGGCGCTGTAGTGATCTGGATGACGATCCGAGCCCGAAAGAGACCTCCCCACGCCCGCGATGTGTCAATCCTTGGCTGACTAGCTCTTGGCGGGCCGAGGAAGCGTTGCCGCCACCTCCAAAATTCGAGCGTTGGCCGTCGGCTCACCGACCGTAATCCGAAGACCATGCCAATCATCGCCGGAGGTGTACGCCAGCACCATCAGTCCGGTTTCCGCGAACCTCGCCTGGTACGCCTCGGCGTCTGAATCAGCAGACAGCCACACGAAGTTGCCTTGCGCGTCTGGAATGTCGAAACCAAGATCACGCAAGCCGGTAGCCAGCGCGTCGCGCGCCTTGACCAGCTCGGCCACCCGGTCCAGCAGCTCACTCTCGGCTTCCAGCGATGCGATCACCGCCGCCTGGGCAGCGATCGACACCCCAAACGGTAGCGAGACTGCCCGTACCGCGCTAGCAAGATCAGCATCGGCCACGCAGTAGCCGACCCGGAACCCGGCAAGCCCGTACGCTTTGGAAAAAGTCCGCAGCAGCACGACATTGGGCCGCCCCGACATCGCCTCCAGACCGCGCAATGCTTCCGGGTCGCTGACGAACTCCAGGTAAGCCTCGTCGATGACGATCATGATCTGATCAGGCAGCGAGTCGATGAAATCGATCACCAGTTGATGATGCAGCGCGGGGCCGGTCGGGTTATTGGGCGTACAGAGCATGATCGCCTTGGTAGCCGGGGTCACCGCCCGTCGCATCGCATTCAGATCATGGACAGCGCCAGGACCCAGTGGGACCGGCACCGGAGTCGCGCCGGTCACAGCTGTCGCGATCGGATACGCCTGAAAGCTGCGCCAGGCGTAGACCACTTCATCCCCGGGCTCGCAGGTAGCCTGCAGCAGGTGGTAGAGCACCCCGACTGAGCCGGTGCCGAAAGCAAGCTGATCGGCAGGCACGCCGAGTCGGCTGCTGAGCGCGTACGTCATCTCGGTGTTGGCAATGTCGGGGTAGCGGTTCATCTGTGAGGCAATCGCCGCGGCAGTGGCCTCGATGACGCCGGGAAGTGGTGGGAACGGGTTTTCGTTGGCGTAGAGCTTGAATGACACCTCCGGGCCCGTCCTCGGAGCTGGCTTGACCGCCGAGTAGCTCGGCAGTCCCGCAACGGCCGGCCGAATCTTGATCAAATTCGCACCTCGCCGCGGGGGGTGCTGAAGATTGCGGCAGCGAGGCCAGGTCGGTCTCCTGGCGAACACCAGCCAATGTCGACGTCGACCAAGATCTCCTTGCTCCGGCCGCCCAGCCAGTCATCTACACGGGCTGGGTCGCCAGCAATTTCGATCTTGAGAAGTTCAACCTGACGACCGCCGGCCGAAGGGTGAATCGCATCACTGGACCACTTCACGAAGAAAGGCAGTTGCGGGTCGACCTGAAGGTCCTTGACACCCAGCTGATGCCAGGTCAGCACCGTGCCATCCGGCAGATGACGATGCCCCTCGATTGCTGGGCGCCCTATTCGCTGCTCGAGCGGAGCAAGATCATCAACGGCGATCACCCAACCCAACCAACCTCCACCTTGAGCTGTCCGTGCGCGGACCGCCTGGCCGAACGGCGCGTTATCGGCCGCCGGATGATCAAGAACGCCGACCACCTCCAGATAATGGCCATCGGTCAGCGGCAGAATCCGGTTGCGGGTGCCGAAGCGCGGATGGAATCCACCGTCGAGGAAACTCACTCCTAACCGCGCTCCGAGTCGCTGCGCCGTAGCGTCAAGACCCTCCGGTCCGGCTGCGAACGACAGGTGGTCCAAATGCATGCCCACATTGTGTCCGGGAGTTGTCCGCAGCAAGCAGGGGCCCCAGGAATGGGTTGTCAGGTTCGGGGATCTATCATTTCGGGTCTGCCGGATGCCGCATCGCGGCGCCGCGCCTAGACTCGAAGTCCTCACACATCCCAACCAGCACCTCGTACGCCGCTGCGCCCATGAGCGCAATCAGCTCGGCGCGATTCTCCAGATACACCGCGCGTACGCCGGAATGGGCCTCGGTATTGGATGAGCAGTACCAGTCCAGGTCGACTCCGCCGGGACCCCAGCCGTCACGCCCGTATTCGCCAATGCTGACCTCGGTGTAGGTCGTCTCATCAGTGCGGGTGACCGTACGAAACTGGCGCCGGATGGGCAGTTGCCAGCAGACGTCTGGCTTGGTTTCCAAGAAATCCCGGCCTTGGCTCAGGGCGAGCAGGTGCAGTGCGCATCCCTGACCGGCTGGAAAGCCAGGGCGATTGAGAAAGATGCAGGCGCCGTCGATCACCCTCGTCTTGCGGCCCGGCAGTTCACCCTGGGCAACATGATCAGGATGCTCCTCCTCGACCCAGCCGCCAATGCGGCCATCCTTCTTGTACTGCCATTGGCTCGACTTCAGCTGCTTGACCGCCTTACGGACTCGCTTCTCGTCGTCAGCGTCTGCAAAATGAGCGCCCAGTGTGCAACAGCCGTCATGCGGCCGATCGGCGTAGATTCCGCGGCAACCGCTGCCATAGATGCAGGCCCATCGAGAGGTGAGCCAGGTGAGATCGCAGCGAAATACTTGGCTGTCATCGGCTGGATCTTGGAATTCCACGAACGCACGCGGAAAGCCGATGAGCACTTCTGGCACGCGCGCCAGTGTATGCCTGTTAGCTCCCGGTTAGGCTGGGCGCGTGCCCGCAGATGACTCGTCGCCCCCCACGAAGCGGGGCACCGGGGCGGTGCGGGTCAACTCCGAAGGCCAGCCGATCAAGATCCCACCGGCTCGGGTTGGACTCTCCACCGTCTCGGTATACCCGGAGAGCACCTCGAGTGCCTTCGAACTCGCCCGACGGCTCGGTTACGACGGCGTGGAGCTCATGATTGGCATCGACCCGGTGGCGGCAGACATCGATGCGGTGGAAAAGCTGCGCGACTACCACGAGGTACCAGTGCTAGCGGTGCATTCTCCCTGCTTGCTGATCACTCAGCGAGTTTGGGGGACCGATCCTTGGGCAAAACTGGAGCGATCAGTCGAGGCGGCGCACCGGTTGGACGCTGATGTGGTGGTAGTTCATCCGCCGTTTCGTTGGCAGCGCGACTATGCCAGACGCTTCGTTGAAGGCGTCCGGCGGCTGGCGGAGAGTTCCGGCATTCTGTTGTCCGTCGAAAACATGTATCCCTGGCGCACCCCGGGCGGCGAATTGAAGGCCTACGTTCCGGGCTGGGATCCTACCGACCTCGACTACGACGATCTGACGCTGGATCTGTCTCATGCGTCGACTGCCAATCAGCAGTCGATTGATCTTGTTCGGTCCTGGGGCTCACGCTTGCGGCATGTCCATCTCACTGATGGGACCGGGTCCGTCAAGGATGAGCATTTAGTGCCGGGACGTGGTGACCAGCAGGCTGGGCGGGTGTTGCAGCACCTCGCGGAGCTCAACTTCTCTGGGCACGTGGTGCTTGAGGTCAACTCCCGCAAGAGCGGCACCCGGGCGCAGCGCGAGGC
>JBKPEY010000151.1:0-1464 GCA_046744405.1 Actinomycetota bacterium | reverse complement strand
GTGATGTAGTACTTCACCGGAAACCGGCCACCACCGACGGGCTGCGGAGTGGGCTCGATGCCGCACTCGTAGGAGTCGTATTTGGCTCGGTTGAACCGACCAGGCCCCACCAAGACGCTGGTCAAGATGGTGAGCGCGACGAACCCTGAGGCAATCGCGAGCAAAATCACGATTCCGATGTAGGGACTCATCAGCCAGCTTCCTTTCCGCAGCTCTCCGAGTTGATCATGCCGCGGGCGCAATCCTGGACAGTGAGTTGATCAACTTGTCCATCGCATCACCATCGTGGGCATCGGTCAGATTAGCGAGCAGTTTCAAGGTGAACCGCATCAAGGTCTGACGGGGCAGCCCGTACGTCGTACAGACGCGCATCACCTTGGGATGGCCGATCAACTTCACAAAAGCTCGCCCCAGCGTGTAGTAGCCGCCAAGCGCAGCCTTCAGCTTGTTCGGATAGTGCTGCAGTGCCCGCTCGGCTGCGGGACTGCCGGGCCCCATCTCGTGGGCCTCAGCCATAGCCGTCGCAGCGATCTCGGCCGATTCCATGGCATAGGCGATGCCCTCGCCGTTGAAGGGATTGATCATGCCGCCGGCGTCACCCACGAGCAGCAGGCCACGTCCGTAGTGCGGCTGGCGGTTGAAGCCCATGGGCAACGCCGCGCCGCGTATCGGACTGATCATGTTCTCGCTCCGGAAGCCCCAATCGGCAGGCGTGTTGGCAAGCCAACGCCTTAGCAAGTCCTTGTAATCGGTCTTGCCAAAAGCCGCAGAGGTGTTCAGGATGCCAAGCCCCACATTGCAGGTGCCATCGCCCATGCCGAAGATCCACCCGTATCCGGGCAGCAGTGCGCTTTTCCCGGGCTTGCCCTCCCAGAGTTCCAGCCACGACTCCAGATAGTCGTCACGGTGACGCGGACTGCTGAAATAAGTGCGTACCGCGACCCCCATTGGTCGGTCTTCGCGTCGATTGAGTCCCATGGCAAGGCTGAGGCGGGTCGAGTTTCCGTCCGCGGCCACAACCATGGGGGCGGTAAACCGGCGGCCATCCTTTGTCTGGACGCCCACAATGCGTCCGCTGCGGAAATCGGTGATCGGCTCGGTGACGTTGGCGAGCTCGTACAGCGAGGCCCCGGCCGCGACGGCGTGCCGCGCCAGCAGGTCATCAAGATCAGCTCGCGGGCGGACGAGGCCGTAAGCAGGGAAGTCGGCGAGATCAGGCCACGGCAACTCGAACGGACGGGCGCCGCCGTAGATGCGTAAGCCCTTGTTCTGCAGCCAGCCGGCCGCTTCGGAGGTGTCAATCCCGAGCCGGATCAGCTGTCGGGTGCCTCGAGGGGTAAGACCGTCACCACACACCTTCTCGCGAGGAAATTTGCTTTTCTCCAAAAGGGACACGCGGAGACCATGGCGGGCAAGATGGGTAGCCGTCGCTGAGCCTGCTGGACCGGCACCAACGACGACAAC
>JBKPEY010000226.1:0-2647 GCA_046744405.1 Actinomycetota bacterium | reverse complement strand
AAGAAAATCTACTTCGCAATGGCAAAGTTGAGTGCACTAGACTCAACTTCTCCGCAGATTCAGCTATTCCGGATTTGCGGATCGGGAGCGTGGTTCGAGCAGGTCGAGGACCTGTTCATGTAGCCATGGCACGTACTGTTCTGTCTCAGGTTTCATCAGCACGCTGCGCAGGATCCGGCCCTGAGGCACATCGGCCTGAACATGGTGTCCCCGCTTGGCCAGGTCAGCAGCGGTGACTGTGTAGGTGGCGACGAACAGCGAATCCGCGGCTGGCCGTCGGATGCCATCGTTGAGCACTCGGGCGCTGGCGCGATCAATGTCAGACAGCCGCTCGCCGGAGGGAAAGTAACTGAGGATGTCGAGCTGCGGGGCCTGGTACAGCGACAGCTGCTCACTGCCTTGGATAAGGGCAGCCCACGCGAGGGCGGCGCGGCGCCCGGGTCGGAGCACCGCACCCAGGCCATCGGGAGTGAGCGGCAGCAGCTTCAGCGTCAGCCACAAGGCAGCAGCAGAAGCGCCGGCGCGGGAGCACTCCAGGGAGATTTCTCCCAGGTGCAGTTCGTTCGAGGTGAAGTAGGTGTACGGCGAGTCGTGGAGGTAGTGACGTGCCACAGCGGGGTCGGCGAACAAGACCGCGCCACAGCCGTACGGCTGCAGGCCGTGCTTGTGGGGATCAATGACGACCGAGTCGCAGTCGGCAATCGCGTCGAAAGGCGCGGCTGCGACACCGTCGGCGGTGTCGTCGGCAATCAGCCGGAAGAATCCGCCGTACGCCGCATCGACGTGCACCCGCACGCCGTATCGCCGGCACAAGATCACGATCTGGTGGACTGGGTCGATCACGCCGAGACCGGTCGTGCCTGTCGTGGCCACGACGGTACCCAGCTCACGGGTCTGGAGCATCTTCTCCAGCGCCAGCAGATCCATGGTGCCGTCGGCGACGGTGGGCACCGACCGGCCCTCCACGCCGAGGAGATGGCACATCCGTGAGTGCGTGTAGTGAGCGTCGGCACTGTATGCGATCGCCTTGCCCGGATGGGTCTGCCGAGCAACGAACAAGGCCTCGAGGTTCGCGATGGTGCCGCTGCTGGTCAGATGCCCAAGGTGCTGGCTGAACCCGAACATCTGCGCCAGCTCAGCTACAACCTCCTTCTCCATCCGCGCAGTCGCAGGTCCCCCATCAAGAGCGTGGTTGTTCGGGTTGATCAGCATGGCGGTCAGGTAGCCGATCACAGCGACCGGATGTGGCGGCTTGAGCATCTGTCCCACGTACCGCGGATGGAAGAACGGATAATTGTCCCGCAGCCGATCCCGTAACTCGGTTGTGGCCTGCGCCAAGGCAATTTCCTTCACGGCAAGTGATGGATGCGGTACGTATTCGCCGTATTCGTTCATCCACCGCGCCATCTCAGCGACCGCTGTCTGCAGATGCTCAGCCAGCTGTGCGGCCTCGGCCGGTGATCCTCGCAGCCACTCCGAATCGGCAGGCCGGTCGGTCCTCATGGGGAACTCCATCTTTATCGATGAGCCAGTGTCAGCCACGCCAGCGTAGGTCTGCGACCACCCCCCGGTGGTCGGACGGATACACTCCGTCGACCGCGTCGCCGGCGAGCTGCACGCCCTCGACAACCACTTGCTGATCTTCGCGTCCAGGACGGAAGAAGATGTGATCGATGCGCTGATCGACCAGTTCCGGCCCGGCCTCGAGCGGCGCTGAGGGATGGGTGGAGGGCAATGTGATCGCGTCCACGACACCATTGCCAGCGATCCATGCATCGGTCAGGACGTCGCGTACAGGTCGCAACACCGGTGAATCGACTGCTGCGTTCATGTCGCCCATCAAAAGGACCGGACACGGACCGTCAAAGCGAGGATCGGTGGCGAGATCCGCTGCAAACGTCGCTTGGGCGATCCGGTCGTCGGTATAGGGCACGCCGTAGTCCAGACATGTCCCGACGACGGGCAACGGGCCGCCTGGATGGTCCACGCGGACTATCAACGACACTGGATCCCAAGCGCGGTGCCGTGCGGGCATCACGGCCGTATCGTCGTCGAGGACCGGCCAGCGACTCAGCACGGCAATGCCCAGATCGACTCCTTCCCACTCCGGCTCACCGGTGCCCATCGGCGCGGGCGGATACGACGGTGATGCAAAGACCGCGTACATGCCTAGCGCTTTCCCAAGCTCGTCAGCCTGGGTCGTCTCGTCGGTACTCCAGACCTCCTGCAAGGCAACAACGTCTGGGCTGAAGCGTTTGATCGTCTCCGAAATGGCCGGCTGCCGGTCTCGCCAGCGCGGTCCGAACCTCCACCAGATGTTCCAGGTCATCGTGCGGACAGTGCTGTCCACCACCATGCCCACCCCTCTCTAAATGAGACAATAGTTGCGTTAAAGCTAGCCTAGAGGATCCCGGAGACGGGCAAGGGTGAGGCAGGGCGGGGCCGTCTGCGCTTAGGGCAGTGGACGACCGGGCAGGGCCAGGGGGGCTCGCCGGCCCCGGCGGCCTAGATGCACTCCGCCGAGCGGATCAGCGGTGAAAACTCGTGCTCCGGACTCCGATTGGAATGCGCCAAGCAGCGCGGTCAGCTGCTCGACTCTGGCATGAAGCTCGTCGATGTCGTCTTGCATGTGCAGGATGCGGCGAAT
>JBKPEY010000399.1:0-10023 GCA_046744405.1 Actinomycetota bacterium | reverse complement strand
TGAGCTCCGGGTCGAGATGCTGCATGGCCAGTTGCCGAGCGAAGTGAAAGATGCGGTGATGAGCCGGTTCGCCGCCGGCGAGATCGATGTATTGGTGTCGACGACGGTGATCGAAGTGGGCGTCGACGTGCCCAACGCCTCTGTGATGGTGATCAACGACGCCGACCGCTTTGGCATCTCCCAGCTGCATCAGCTGCGTGGTCGCATTGGACGCGGCGTGCATCCCGGGGTGTGCCTGCTGCTTACAACTGCGAGCGAGGACAGCACTGCTCGGCAACGTCTCGACGCTGTAGCCGCAACCCGCGACGGTTTCGCCCTTGCCGAGGTTGACCTTGAGCAGCGTCGTGAGGGTGACGTGCTGGGTGCCCATCAGTCGGGTAGCCGGTCGAGTCTGAAGCTGCTCCGGGTCTTGCGAGATGCCGATGTGATCGCCCAGGCTCGAACGTTCGCCGAGCAGTGCATAGCCCAGGATCCCGAACTCAACGATCCGCACCTGGCCGACATCGTGCTCGATATGGAAATGGATGCGGCTGGAGACTGGCTGGAGCGCACTTGAGAAATCGCAGACGCCTGGCGATCGTCGTGGGCGCCGTCGAGAGCGCAGTAACTTCCCAAGTTTGGACGCCGGAGTGGGCGATTCCAGCGCAGTCGGTAGAGCTGTGCGGGCGTGAAGAGACCTCCAGCCGCATCGGCGGGCCGGCGACATGACGCACAGCCGAATCATCGCTGGCTCGCGGCGCGGGCGGCGGATCACTATGCCGCCCGGCGACCGGACCCGCCCTACCACCGACCGGGTACGGGAGGCACTCTTCTCAGCCGTCGCCGCCTGGGCCGGCACCGCAGCGCAGCCAGCGGAGAAATCACTGGCCGGCCTGGCTTTCTGCGATCTATACGCCGGGTCAGGTGCCGTCGGGTTAGAGGCGGCTAGTCGTGGCGCCAGCCCTGTGCTGCTGGTCGAGCGCGATTCGCGCACGGCCCAGCTCATCCAAAGCAACGCCGAAGCCCTTCGGTTGAGTGTTGACATCGCCACCGCGTCGGTAGTGCAGCTACTTCGGCGGCCTCCGGCTCAGGCTTTCGACGTGGTGTTCGCAGATCCCCCGTACGAACTGGATACAACCATCCTCAGTGACCAGCTCGAGCAGCTTGTGGCCAATTTCTGGGTCGGAGCAGGGTCATTGATCGTTGTTGAGCGATCACGACGTTCGGCTGATCTCGCGTGGCCTGCCGCTGCTGCCAAGCGCTGGAGTCGCACCTACGGTGAGACCATCTTGTCTTTCGGGTCTCTCGAGCCGGACATGGAGGGAAATTCATGACCCGAGCTGTCTGTCCTGGATCCTTCGACCCGGTAACCCATGGGCATCTCGACGTCATCCACCGAACCGCTCGGATCGTCGAGCACGTGGTGGTAGCCGTGGGCACCAACATTTCCAAGAACGCTCTCTTCGCTCCAGAGGAGCGGGTCGAGATGCTGACCGAGGAATGTGCCCAATGGAGCAATGTCGAGGTGAGGCTCTTCGGGGGGCTGCTGGTCGAGTTTTGTGCAGCCAACGACATCGACGTCATCAGTAAGGGCCTGCGGGCCACTGATTTCGGCTACGAGCTGCAGATGGCTCAGATGAACCAGCAGCTGACCGGCGTAGACACCCTCTTCTTGCCGACGGCACCACAGTGGGCATTTGTCTCCTCATCCTTGGTTCGCGAGGTGGCAACGCTCGGCGGTGATGTGACACCTTTTTTGCCCGAGCAGATTGCAGCGCGCACTATGGCTCGAGTGGCATCTCGCCATACGGGAGCAGCGAATCAAATGTAGAAAACGTTTCAGCTGCGCAACACTAGGAGCAGGGGACACTCGAAAGGGGGACGAGCGTGGCGGTTCTAGGGGTAAGACCGTCCATGGCTGGACGAGATTCGGCCGAGGACAGGCTGGCGTACTTGCGCGAGCTGATCGTCAACGCGCGGGCGATGCCGATGTCGGCATCGTGCGTGATCAATCGAGGTGAAGTACTGGCCGCAATCGACGATGTCATCGCGAATCTGCCGGAGGAGATCGCCGAGGCGCAACGTGTTATCGACATGGCCGCCTTCAAAATTGCGGAGGGCGAAGCGGAAGCCGGCCGCATTCTGGCCGAGGCGCGAGACCATGCCGCGAACTTGGCGCAGCACAGTGAGGTCGTACGAGTAGCAGAGCAAACCGCTGCCGGGACGCGAGCTGATGCAGATGAGGACGCAGCTGCCTTGCGTCGGGAGACCGATGAGTTCATCGATGCGCGTATGGCCAGCTTCGAATCGGTCCTGCACAAGACGGTCAGCCAGGTGCGGACGGCCCGTGCCCGGCTTGCGGAGCGCAGCGGATTGGACGCGGACGACACCATGCGGCTGGATAGACGTACGCACGGGGAATAGCATTTTGGCTCTGAGGGCTACTCACCGGTAGGGTTGGGCCTCGGTCACGACGAGGATCGAGGCCGCACGGCTTGGAAGGATTGCGATGAGTTCGCCGCATCGCTCGCTGGACCCCCGCTCGGGCTTGGTCCTCGACACCCACGAACTGGGCCGTCGTGCGGGCGCAATGAAGGTGGTCCGGGCATCCGTCGAGGCTCCTGCGGACGTAGGAATCGCCGTGATCGGCGTACCACCCGGGTCACCAGTCGAGCTTGATCTTCGGCTGGAGTCGGTTGTCGAGGGAGTGCTGGTTACCGGCACTGCCACGGTTCAGGTCCGCGGGGAGTGCGTACGGTGCCTTGGGCCGATCTCCGACGAGCTGGAGGTCGAGATCCAGGAGCTGTACGTCTACCCGGGCGTCGAACCAGACGATGACCTCGCCAGTCGGCTACAGGGCGACTTGATCGACCTCGAGCCGCTGCTACGCGACGCGGTGGTATTGGATTTGCCGTTCCAACCCTTGTGTCGGGATGACTGCGCGGGGCTCTGCGTCGAGTGTGGTGCCAACCTCAACGAGGATCCCGCCCATCATCACGAAGCCGATCTGGATCCCAGATGGGCCGCGCTTAGGGGCCTTGAGGGTGCGAGCGGCGAATCTTACGATGTTCTAGAACCAGCCCCACGGGCGATGAATTTTCCGGGCGAGAGCGCTCGGAGGAACGAGGAGTGAAGCAGTGGCCGTTCCTAAGAGGAGAATGTCGCGCAGCAATACACGTCACCGCCGTTCCCAGTGGAAGGCGTCCGTGCCCGCGCTGGTGACCTGTGCCAACCCCGCTTGCCGCGAAAAGCACCTGCCTCATGTGGCATGCCCGTCCTGCGGCCAGTATGGGCCTCGAGCTGCTCGTCGACAGGTTCTGGCGTCCTGATCAGGTCAGAGGCGACCGCAATTCGCCTGCCCGCCGGAGAGCTGTTGACCGAGCTCGGGATGAGTGTCGATCCTGAGTTGCTCGATCGCGCGTTGACCCACCGCTCCTACGCCTACGAGCAAGGTGGGTTGCCGACGAATGAGCGTTTGGAATTCCTTGGCGACTCGGTGCTCGGTCTGATCGTGACCGAGCACCTTTTCGTCACTTACCCGGATCTATCCGAAGGTCAGCTTGCGAAGTTGCGTGCCGCTGTCGTCAACTCCCGAGCCCTTGCCGACATTGCTCGTGAGCTCGACCTGGGCTCTGTTATCCACCTCGGCCGGGGCGAAGAGAGCACTGGCGGGCGCGACAAATCATCGATCCTCGCCGACACGATGGAAGCAGTGATCGGGGCTGTCTTTCTGCAGCATGGCATCGAAGCGGCGAGAGATTTCGTGCATCATCTCTTCGACCCCTTGATGGCGGAGGTGGCCACCCGCGGAGCTGGACTGGACTGGAAGACCAGCCTGCAGGAGATCGCTTC
The DNA here is from genome assembly GCA_046744405.1 of Actinomycetota bacterium. Taxonomy (GTDB): domain Bacteria; phylum Actinomycetota; class Actinomycetes; order Propionibacteriales; family Propionibacteriaceae; genus Microlunatus. Next base: position 6,192 of record JBKPEY010000399.1, on the reverse strand, counting down.
TACGATCGGCCTCGGCGTACCGGTCTACGACGTCGTCGAGTCTGGACCCGATCACGCGAAGACATTCCAGGCCATGGTCAACATCGACTCCCACAGCTACGGACCAGGTGCTGGCCGGAACAAGAAGGAAGCGGAGCAAAACGCAGCTGCGATCGCATTCGCTGCCCTCAAGGGTGGCCGCGGCACAGGACCTGTCGCGGCCCGTTGACCCACTTAAGTGCCTGAACTTCCTGAGGTCGAGGTCGTACGTCGTGGCCTGGCCAACAGCATTACCGGACGCCACATCACCGCCGTACGCGTGCTGCATCCGCGCCCAGTACGGCGTCACCTGACGGGTCCAGCTGACTTCGAGCTCCAGGTCGCTGGCCGGACGTTTGCTGAACCGCGGCGCCGAGGTAAGTACCTATGGCTGCCTTTCGACGACGGCGATGCGATTCTGACCCATCTCGGCATGAGCGGTCAGTTCCGGCTTGCCGATGCCGATGCACCACTCGCGCCGAACACCCGAATTCTCTTTGCTTTCGCCGACGGTGAGCCCGGGCTGCGCTTCATCGACCAGCGAATGTTCGGGGGTCTTTCGCTCTCACCCGAAGGTGCTGAACTGCCACCGGAAATTGCCCATATCGGTCGCGACCCATTCGACCCCGAGTTTGACCTGGCCGATGTCGTCTCTCGGTTGCGCAAACGCAACACCGGGATCAAGCGCGCGCTCCTGGATCAGCAGCTGGTATCTGGCATCGGCAACATCTATGCCGACGAGGCGCTCTGGGCAGCCCGGATACATTACGCAAGACCGACAAGAACGATGTCGCGGACCCAGGCAGCTGGCGTCATCACAGCTGCGGCAGCCGTGATGGGTAACGCGTTGGACTACGGCGGCACCTCCTTCGATGCCCTCTATGTCAACATCAACGGATCCAGCGGCTACTTCGACCGCTCGCTGGCTGTCTATGGTCGGGAAGGCGAACCTTGCCCGCGTTGCGGAACACCGATCCGTCGAGAGCCGTTTATGAACCGGTCGTCATATCGTTGCCCGCGCTGCCAACGGGCTCCACGCGGATTCTTGATCAAGCATGCGACCGGGCAAGTGGGAGAGCTGGACTCCAGAAATAGTGGGTATTAGCAAAGCGATGATCCAACGCCTCAGGCATTACGTGCTGGTCCGTCACGGGCACAACTGGATTCTGCTGTTCCGGTTTGCCCTTGTTGGCGCATCAGGGGTTCTGGTCAACCTGTTCGTCGCAATCATGTGCAAAAAGCTGGGCCCGGACGAGAATGGCATCTTCTTCGACTTGCCCTTTACTGACTTCAATGTCCGCTGGTATCACGTCTACTCCACGATCGCCTTCCTGGTCGCCAACCTATGGAACTTCGAGCTCAACCGGCTCTGGACGTTTCGCAGTGCGAAGCATGCCGGCTGGTTCCGCGAGTACTTTCCTTTCCTGACTGTGGGCATCCTTGCCCAGATCGTTGGGCTCGCCATCCTGACGCTCCTGATGCATCCGGATTCGATCTTCTCGCTCTCGCCGACCATCTTCGACAACTCCACCGGCTTCAGAACTCGCTTCTACTGGGCGCAGTTGATCACGATCGCGATCGTCACTCCGGTGTCCTTCCTGCTCAATAAGGTCTGGACCTTCTCCTCGGTACGCGGTAAGCATCGGGTAAGCGAACCGGCGGAGGAGTCTGTGGAGAGCGAGCATCCGGCTGCTGGTGTCTGACCATCAACCAGGCGCATTGATTGCTTCGCTCGCTCCGCTCGCTGCGTGGAAGGCTGGCGGTCTCGGAGAATCAACTTTGTTCTCGACGCGTTTCGTGGGCTCCTCCTGCAGATCGGCGGCGCGAACATCGGGGACGCGGATCGCGCTTGGAAGCGGCCTCGTTCGTCGTCACTCGCGGACGAAAGGCATGTCCCCTCGCCCTCCTCACCACGGCGGCGCGCGATCCGAGTTTTGACCCGCCCCTGCGAAGTACCAGGACTTCGGGCCGCCGTCGGTTAAAGTGAGGTCGCCTTCCGCAGCCGGATCTACGCCTGAGTTCACACGGTCGAGAGGTGGGACGTTGTACCTCAAGAGCCTGACTTTGCGCGGATTCAAGTCCTTCGCTTCCGCGACGACCCTGAACTTCGAGCCGGGCATTACCTGTGTCGTCGGCCCAAATGGCTCCGGCAAGTCCAACGTCGTTGATGCACTCAGCTGGGTGATGGGCGAGCAAGGCGCGAAGACGTTGCGCGGCGGAAAGATGGAAGACGTCATCTTCGCCGGTACGTCGGGGCGGGCGCCGCTCGGGCGCGCCGAGGTGGTGCTGACCATCGACAACTCCGATGGCGCCTTGCCGATCGAGTACTCCGAGGTCACCATCTCACGCACGATGTTCCGCAACGGTGGCTCGGAATACGCCATTAATGGCCATACGACCCGCCTACTCGATATCCATGAGCTGCTCAGCGACTCAGGAATTGGCCGCGAGATGCATGTCATCGTCGGCCAGGGACAGCTTGATTCGATCTTGCAGGCGACGCCGGAGAGCCGGCGGGGCTTCATCGAAGAGGCCGCCGGGGTACTCAAGCACCGGAAGCGCAAAGAGAAGGCAGTTCGCAAGCTGGAGGCCTGTGAGGCAAACCTGAACCGTCTGTCAGATCTGATCAACGAGATCAGACGCCAGCTCAAACCGCTCGGCCGTCAAGCGGAGGTGGCCCGGAAGGCAGCTGTCATTCAGGCCGAGGTACGCGATGCGAAGGCGCGGCTATTTGCCGACGACTTGCTTCAAGCTACCCAGGCACTGGACTCCGAGCTCGCCGATGAGCAAGCGATGAATGAGCGCCGCCGAGCCCTTGAGCTGACGCTGGAGACCGCGAGAGAAACCGAGCTAGCCGCTGAGGAAGGCGTACGCCAAGGCGTACCCAGACTGACCGCTGCGCAAGAGACCTGGTATTCCCTTGCCGCGCTCAAAGAGCGGGTCGCCAGCACCCTCTCTATCGCGCGGGAACGGATGCGGCAGGCCGAAGATGACCCCGGAGAGATGCTGTTTGGGCGCGACCCAGACGAACTGGACCGGGAGGCAGCTCGGGTTGCCGACCAGGAGAACGAGCTTTCGAGCCAGCTGGATGAGCGAGCGCAAGCACTACAAGACGCGACCGATCACCGGGCCGCCTGCGAAGAAGCACAGCGAGGCGAGGAGAATCGGCTGGCGGGTCTGGTCCGTGCGGCTGCAGACCGCCGCGAGGGACTCGCCAGGCTGACCGGCCAAGTCAACTCGCTACGCAGCCGAGGAGAGGCAGCTGCTGCCGAGATCAGCCGCCTCGCCACTGCACAGCGGGAGGCCGCTGCAAGGGCAGAGCAAGCGTCACGCGCGTTTACCGCGCTGGAGACCAAGATCGCTGGATTGGACGCCGGTGAGCTGAACCTCGATACAGATCATGAAGCGGCGTTAGAGGCCCTGAACCGTATCGAACTCCAGCAACATGAACTGCGGCGTCAGGAGCAATCGGCAACTCAGGAACGAGCCGCCCTAGCCGCTCGAGTTGAGGCGCTGCATGTCGGACTGAACCGCAAGGACGGCTCGTCGGCTTTGCTCGCGGCTAGCGACCGGCTGGACGGTCTGCTGGGGTCGGTTGCAGCGCTGGTCCGGGTGCAAACCCCCTACCAGACTGCCGTCGCAGCCGCCTTTGGCGCCGCAGCCGACGCCGTTGCGGTAAGTGGCCTGGATGCGGCAGTTAACGCGTTCGACCATCTCAAAGCAGAGGATCTGGGGCGGGCCGGCTTACTGTTAGGCGGAGCAGCTGAGGCTGAGACCGTCGAGGACTGGCCAACACTTCCTGCGGGGGCCAAGTACGCCGTCGAGGTAGTCGACGTACCCGACCAGCTATGGCCAGCCGTGAACCGCACGCTGCGCAAGGTTGCTCTGGTTGAGAGCCTGCCTAGAGCCCGTTACCTGATTTCCGCGCTGCCAGATGTCGTCGCGGTCACCCGGGACGGCGACGTGCTAAGTGCTCACTTTGCTGCGGGGGGATCATCCGCAACGCCAACCCTGATCGAACTGCAAGCCGCCATCGAGGACGCCGAGCGTCGGTTGACGGAAGCCAGTCACGCTTGCGATCGGTTCCGGTTCGCTCAAAGTCAGCTCGATGAGCAACATCGTCAGGCGAGTGCCACGGTCGAGATCACTCTGGCCCGGCTCCATGAGTCGGACGCTGCGATGGCGGCGTTAGCAGAAGAACTCGGGCAACTTAGCTCAACCGCACGCTCAGCTAGCGCGGAGGCAGCTCGCCTCCAGCAGGCGATAGCAGGCGCCGAGGAGGCGCGTGACCGCGACGTTGCTGGGCTCGCCGATTTGGAGCACCGGTTAGAGCTGGCCGCCGACACGGCGGACGACATGGAGCCCAATCCGGCAGAGCGTGACCGGCTCGCGGAGCAGGCCAGATTGGCCCGGGCTGCGGAAATGGATGCGCGGCTGGCGTTGCGCACGCTGGAAGAGCGGGCTCGTGCCCTGGCTGTACGAGCCGATGCCTTGCGGCGCGCGGCCGAGAGAGAGCGTCAGGCACGCATACGCGAGATCGCCCGCCGGGAGCGAATGCTGCGGGAGGCGCGTACCGCTACGGCGGTTCAGGTTGGAGCAACATTCCTTGCGGAGCAACTCGAACGCTCCCTCGCGTTGGCGGCTGGTGCGCGCACTGACGCCGAAGCGGCCAGAACTGAAGCCGAAGCAGCACTGAGCGCTGCACGCGGAACCGTGCGCTCATTAGCTCGGGACTTTGAGTCATTGGTCGATGCAGCCCATCGTGACGAGGTTGCGCGGGCCGAGCAGCAGATGCGAGTCGAGGCGCTAGCCGAACGGGCTATGGCCGAGCTTGGGATGGAGGCGGCCACCCTGCTCACCGAGTACGGGCCGGATAAGCCGGTGCCGGTTCTTACTCGAGATGTCAGCACAACGATGGCTGGTGCGGACGACCAGCCCGAGCCAGTGCGCTACGTCCGCGACCAGCAACAGAAGCGGCTTCGAACAGCCGAGCGTGAACTTGGCCTACTTGGTCGAGTCAACCCGCTGGCTCTGGAGGAGTTCGGCGCCCTCGAAGAGCGGCACCGGTTCCTGTCCGAGCAGTTGGAGGACCTCAAGAAGACCCGCCGTGATCTGCTTGAGATCATCGTCGAGGTCGATAACAGAGTGGAGCAGGTCTTCGCGGAGGCGTACAGCGACGTCGCGGCCGCTTTTGAGCGGGTGTTTACCCGCCTCTTCCCGGGTGGTGAAGGTCGGTTGATCTTGACCGAGCCCGGCAACTGGTTGACCACTGGGGTCGATGTAGAGGCGCGTCCACCAGGAAAGAAGATCAAGAGACTTTCGTTGTTGTCCGGCGGCGAACGCGCCCTGGTGGCGGTCAGCTTCCTGATTTCGCTGTTCATCGCGCGGCCCAGCCCCTTCTACATCCTCGATGAGGTGGAGGCGGCTCTCGACGACACAAACCTTGGCCGGCTGTTGGAGATCTATGACGAGCTACGGGCCACCAGTCAGTTGCTCGTCATCACCCATCAGAAGCGCACGATGGAAATCGCCGACGCATTGTACGGAATCAGCATGCGAGGCGACGGTGTCTCAACTGTGATCTCTTCGCGACTACGTGAGGCCGAGTCCGTCGCCTGACCGCTGTCAGAGTGGAACGAGATGCTGCGAGCGTCGGGAATCGCGCGCCCGCCGTGCTGAGGAGGAGCGCGCAGAGGCGTTCTTTCCTCTGCGAGTGACGACGAAGTAGGCGGATGAATGCGCGCGATGCGCGAGCAGCAAGGCCCAAAGATGTTGTAATGAAATCGAGAACAAGAATCGGCCTCCTGACCTGGGCGTCGTGATCTTAGCTTGGCAGACTTATCCGTTGAGAGCTGTTCCACCGGCACCGCGTGCATCACACGCGGCTGACCACCCGTAAGGCAGTTCCTTCCCCCACCGTAGGTATCTGTATCGACTGTCTGAAAGGAAGGTCGTGACCTCCATCGTCGTCGCCATGATTGTGATCTTGGTCGTCGTTGCTTGCACACTGGGTCTAGTCCTTCTCGGGATTGAGGGGCGCGGCAAGCAACGCGCCCCCAAACTCGCCGACCGGATGGCCCGCGCGGCGCAGCATCTCAACGGTGATGGGGAGCCTCCTGCTCGCCTCATCAAGTTGATCGAGTCCACCCGCGGTCGCTGAGCCAGTCGGTCCGT
>JBKPEY010000328.1:0-1206 GCA_046744405.1 Actinomycetota bacterium | reverse complement strand
CCGGCAACCCAGTGGAGATCCGACGCGAAAGATTGAGGACACGCAGTAACCCGAACCAGCCAAGCCAGCCGAAGATTCGCTGCGACACCTCGAGGATCTGATCGGCATGGGAAGTCGGCCAGCGGACCCACTGATCAGGATGAGAAGCATCAACTAAGACCAGCCCTGCTGTGAGCTCCGGATAAAGATCGGCAAATGCGCGGACAGGGAGACCGCCGAAGGAGTGCCCGGCAAGCACATATGGCGGCTCGATGCTGGCCTCGCGTAGCGCGTCCCGGAGCTCCATCGCAATCGTCTGCGCATCCCGCTGCCGAGGGCTGCGTCGGCTCCAGCCCAGCCCGGCCCGGTCGTACGCCACGCTCCGGACCGTCGGGGCAAGCTCGGATTGCACCCAGTACCAGTTGGGTGAGAAAGATCCCATTCCGGCCTCGAGTACAACGGTCGGTCCGCCGGAGACAGTGCTGCGCCCATCGACTGGCGGGTGAACCTGAAGGTGCATGCGATGGCCGTCAACATTGACAACCAAACCTGGCGGCGGAAAACGACGACGATCACGTACGGTCAACGCCTGCTGCGCGGCGGCTGCTGAGGCCAACACAGTGGCGATGACGACCGCAGCCCCTGCCCGCCTCATCCGGGATACCTCACCCGGGCAAGCTACTTCCTGCTACTGACATCAGGCATGCATATTGCGGCCCAGGGCACTAGTCCCTGGGCCGAAGAGTGGGACTTACTGGAGTGCGTCGTCCTCGATGTCCTTATCGTCATAGCCAGCCACTCGATCAGCTTCAGCAGAATTAACATCGTCTTCGCTGGTTTCATAGACAACGCGTTCTGGCGGTCTGTCCCTATCTGAGTCGGAGTCAAAGCCCTCGCGAACATCGCTGCTGGCTGAGGTTTCCTCTTCCTCAAACTCGGTGTCGCCACCAAACGTTGATTCGGTCATTTCAACCTCCGTTTTCTCAGGGAGAGTGGGTCGCGCCGCGGCGTACCCACGCTCGCAGCTACACAGCGATTACCCCCAGCGCTCCAATATCAACCTGGAGCTCAGTGCGGCAGTCCCATTGCCTCGCGCATTCTGGAATCCTCATTCGCTGGAGTCAACCTTTCGAAGCCGACAATGTTCCAGGAGAGTCCGCGATGTCGATAGCTCAACGACAGTCCTTGTCGCTGTGCTGTTTGGATCATCGCCCCGGGCTGATGCAC
>JBKPEY010000624.1:0-3228 GCA_046744405.1 Actinomycetota bacterium | reverse complement strand
GCCGCTTACCCAGTGACGCGGGCCTGGCGACGCTCCGACAGCTCGTCAGGAACCTGCGGTGGCTCATCAAGCTCGGCACGCTCGGCAGGCAGCTTGGAGAGCGTTCCTTCGATGTCGCGCCATACGCCGCCAAGAGCGATGCCAAACACCCCCTGGCCACCCCGAAGCAGATCGATCACCTCATCATCAGAGGTGCACTCGAAGACCGATACCCCGTCGCTCATCAACGTGACCTGCGTGAGGTCCTGGACGCCGCGCTTACGCAGATGCTCGATGGCGGTACGAATCTGCTGCAGCGAGATCCCCGCATCGATCAGTCGCTTGATCACCTTCAAGATCAAAATGTCTCGGAAGCTATAGAGTCGCTGGGAACCGGATCCGGATGCGCTTCTGATTTCGGGAACAACCAAGCCGGTACGCGCCCAGTAGTCGAGCTGCCGATAGGTGATCCCAGCCGCGCTGCAAGCGACCGGCCCTCGGAAGCCCATATCTGTTGGCATCGGGGAAAAGTCGCCGTCGAACAGCAGCCCCTGCGCTTCAGTCGGCTCAATTCCAGGCGACTCAGCCGGACTCGCTGATGCGTCGGTGCTACTCACGTGTTGCCTCCGGATTCTGGGGAATCAAGTTGCTTGCGAGGGAAGAGGGGAACTCAGCCGAGTTCCCTCCGCGTAATTCCACGGTCGGCATTACATTATGAACCTACGACGAGCGCCCCAAGTCGGTCAAACACCGCGACATCGAGTCGACCTGGCCGAGACCAAGTCTTTACTCAGGACTTTGGTTCCTCGCCGGTGACGAAGTCATCGGGGTTGACCTGGTCGAGGAACTCGCGGAACTTTTCCACTTCGTCATCTTCGGCTTCCGGAATCTCGATTCCGGCCTCATCGAGCACGTCCTCGGCGCAGTAGATGTCGGACCCGACCCGCAACGCAAGGGCGATCGCATCCGAGGGCCGGGAGCTTATCTCAATTCCATCGACCAGCAGCACCGCGTAAAAGGTGCCACCTTCGAGTTCGGTGATATGCACCTCCGTCAGCCGGTGGCCCAAGGTCGTCAGGGTATCGACCATCAAATCGTGAGTAAGCGGCCTTGGTGGGACGATGCCCTCTTGGGCATTCGCGATCGCGGCCGCTTCTGCGGCGCCGATCCAGATGGGTAGGTAACGACTTCCGCCCACCTCGCGCAACAACACCATCGGAGCATTCGACGGCATCTCGACTCGGACACCCACCACATCGAGCTCGCGCATGCGACAACACTACTTCGCGAGCGGCCGGCTACAAGATCACCCCCGCTGGTCGAAGGGCGCGTCGCGGCGCTACGCCCGGGAGTACCACTAAACGCTTCGCTCCATTGCAGTGCGTACCAGCGCCGCATGGAAACTGATCACGAGCTGTGTCACATCTCCTGGGACATCGCGGTTGCTTCCGGCGCGTCGCGCATACGGTGCGATGGCCTGCTCGACCAACCCGACCTCTCGCTCGGCGGCTAGCTTGAACGCCCGCAGGTGACGCCCGTCGATTCCATACTCAGCGAGCCGGCGGGCAGCAATGGCAAGAGTCAAGGCGTCTCTTCCGTAATGTGCGGTGCCACGCCGAGTAGCAACGATCTGGGTTCGCTCTAGTTCGCTGAGCGCACTCTCGGTCAGGCCACTTGCGTCCAGCAGCTCTTGACGGGTAAGCCTGACGGGCTGCTTGGCAGTTGCGGCTGTCGGGTGCGGGCCCTGCAGAACATTAGGCCCAGCGCCGCTGAGGCCATTGCTCGGTGCGCCGCTCAGGCCGCTCAAAGTCTGTGGAGTTTGGGTCTGTGGAGTTTGGGTCTGTGGAATTTGGGTCTGTGGAGTTTGGCCGCGGTCGATCTGCTCCAGATGCTCGCGAATGACTTTCAGCGGTAGGTAGTGCTCGCGCTGCACCGACAGTACGTAGCGCAGCCGCTCCAGGTCACTTTCGGTGTATCGGCGATATCCCGATGGCGCGCGCAGTGGACTGAGAAGACCCTCTGCTTCCAGAAATCTGATCTTGGAAATCGAGATCTCCGGGAATTCGGTACGCAGTATGGCCATCACTTGGCCAATGCTGCGAGTGGGCTGCCGATTGCGGGATTCCGGCACCGGCGCGCTGGCGGACTCGACGGCCCGGGCGCGAGCTTCTCCGGCCGTGCTCGCCGGCGACTCGGCTGATTTCGGCATGGCGAGGGGCTACTCCGGAGCCCGATTGCTCCCGAAGTAGACGAGGCGGAATTTGCCGATTTGTACCTCGTCGCCATTGCGCAGCAGGCATTCATCGACAAGATCGCGGTTGACATAGGTGCCGTTGAGGCTGCCAACGTCCCTAACCACAGTCCCCTCCGGGCTACGGGTAAACGTGGCATGACGACGCGACACCGAGATGTCATCGAGAAAGATGTCGGAATCTTGATGTCGTCCGACTGTCACTACATCGGTATCCAAGAGGAATCGGCTGCCAGCGTTCGCGCCACGCTGAACGATCAGTAACGCCGAGCCGTGCGGCAACGCATTGACGGCCGCCTCATCTTCGGCCGTCAGCGAGTCTGTGTCACGCTCCTCAACCATCGCGGGCATCGCCTTGGTCGTGTCGCCGGTCGGCACCTTCTCGGGGGTCGCGGCTCGGGCAGCACCAGGAACCAGCGCCGAGCCACATTGGCCGCAGAAGTTACTCCCCTCTGGGTTCTCATGTCCACAGTTGGTACAGAACGGCATTGCTTCGGCTTTCGTCTTTATAGCCTCGAAACGGTCGAGGCGTGATGCAGAGTTTAGGACCAAACGCAAGCCCGTACGTGGCAGATTGACGGAGTCAGGGTGCCACTTGTTCAGCGTAAGAATCAGCATCCAACAAATCGTCTAGATCCGCCGCCTCGTCAAGCTCGAGCTCGAACAGCCAGCCGTCTCCGTACGGGTCGGTGTTAATCGTCTCCGGATTGCTTTCCAGCAAGCTATTGACTGCGGTGATCACGCCAGGCACCGGACAAAAGAGGTCCGAGACACTCTTGGTGGACTCGAGTTCACCGCATGCGTCGCCGGATGCAACCTTCTCGCCCACTTCGGGGAGTGTTACGAACACGATGTCTCCCAGCTGGTCAGCAGCGTATTCGGTGATTCCCACCCGGACACTGTTGCCATTGCCGCTGCGCACCCATTCGTGCTCAGCTGAGTACTTCAAATCTTCGGGATAGTCCGACATCAAGCTCCTCAAAATCACAGTGTCGCCG
>JBKPEY010000638.1:0-4465 GCA_046744405.1 Actinomycetota bacterium | reverse complement strand
TCACCATCTTCTGGTTCAGGCTGGCACTGGAACCGGCAAGTCATTGGGCTATTTGGCTCCAGCGCTGCTTTGGTTGATCCGGAATCCAGGCGAGCGGATCGTCGTCGCTACTGCAACGCTGGCCCTCCAGGCCCAGCTGGCAAACAACGACATTCCGGCGGCTGTCGCTGCAGTGGAGGCGGTTACTGGCCAGCGGCCACAACACGCAATCCTCAAAGGTCGCACCAATTACGTGTGTATGCTGCGACTGCGGGAAGGCAGCTCTGATGATCAAGAGACGCTGATTCCGGCGGGCGAGCTGATTGAAACCTTGAGGTCCACGCCGCACAGTACCCCGGAGTCCGCCCTAGGTGCCGAGGTTGTGGCGTTGCGGGCCTGGGCTGAAGAGCAAGCCGAGGAGCGGGCTCTGGCTGATCGTGACGACGCACCAGCGCATACCGAAAAAGCTTGGGCTCAGGTCTCCATCCCGGTCCGTGAATGTCTGGGTGTACAGCGCTGTCCGTACGGCGCCGAATGCTTCGTTGAGCGCTCGCGAGACATCGCCAGGGCCGCCGACCTCGTGGTCACCAATCACGCACTGCTGGCGATCAACGCCATGCATGGTGGGACAGCTCTTCCGGAGCACCATGCGGTGATCATCGACGAGGCTCATGAGCTGGTCTCCCGCGTGACCGGTGCGGCATCGGCGGAGCTGAGTCCGCATATGGTCGAACGAGTTGCCCGGCGGGCGCTGACTTATCTGGAGGATGAGGCTGCTGAGGAGTTGCTGGAGTCTGCCAAGTCACTGCGCAATGCAATGGACGGCGGAGCGCTGGAACGCATCGAGGACCCCGACAGCGCATTCGTCGCCGCTTGTGTTGTCGTACGCGACGCGTCTCGGGCCGCAGTTAGTGCGTTGAGCAGCGGGGACAATCAAACTCCGGACAGACGGCAGACCGCCGCGGCGGTCAAGGAACTCTTCGACATCGCAGAGCGGATGGCCGCTCTCCACAACCATGACGTGGTGTGGATAGCCGATCGCGAGCGCTTCGGCCGAGAGGCGCGAGTCTCCCCGTTGTCTGTGGCGGGATTGATGCGTAGCCGACTCTTCGCAGCACACACCGCCGTCCTGACCTCCGCGACGCTCAAGCTAGGCGGCGACTTCACCCCGATTGCGACCAGTGTCGGACTGAAAGCCGAGGAGCGCCTCGACTCTGGTCATATCTCGACTGATCCTGGCCGGAGCGAGCCAGCTGATGATGATCTTGAAGATCGAAGAGTACCGTGGCGCGCCATAGATGTCGGATCGCCCTTTGTGTATCGGCGGCAGGGGATCTTGTACGTCGCGCGATCACTGCCGCCCCCGGGTCGGGACGGCTTGTCTGAGGCCTCCTTGGTGGAGATCGCCGAGCTTGTGGAAGCATCCGATGGCCGGGCGCTTGCGCTGTTCTCATCGCGTAAGGCGGCGGAAGTCGCTGCGGTCTATACCCGCAAGAGGCTGCCCAATTTGACGATCTTGTGCCAGGGGGACGCGCAGCTGCCTGAGCTCACCAGGCGATTCATTGCCGACGAGCAAGCCAGCCTGTTTGGCACCCTGTCGCTTTGGCAGGGAGTCGACGTACCTGGCGCGACGTGCCAGCTGGTGATCATCGACCGGATCCCATTCCCGCGTCCCGACGAGCCGCTGACTGTGGCACGTCAGCGTGCCGTGACTGAAGCAGGCGGCAATGGATTCATGAAGATCGCGGCAAGCCATGCAGCGCTGCTGCTTGCCCAAGGCTCCGGCCGCCTGATCCGTCGGCTAAGTGATAGGGGAGTGGTCGCCGTACTCGATCCACGCCTTGTCACCGCGCGGTATGGCGCATTCCTCAAGGCATCCATGCCGGACATGTGGCAGACCACTGATCGGCAGGTGGCAATTCAAGCCCTGCGCCGCCTCTCCGGGCGTGTTTGATCATCAGATCGGGCCGACCTCCTCGGCTATGCCCGATGGGCTCGACCGAAAGATGCCGAACTAGCGGGCGTGTCCATCCTCTGGCACGCTTGCGCTATGGAGCACACGTACGATTTCGACTTGGCGGTCATCGGTTCGGGTCCTGGCGGCCAGAAGGCTGCGATCATGGCGGCCAAGCTCGGCCATAAGGTGTGCATTGTCGACACCAAGGGGATGGTCGGGGGCGTCTGCGTCAACACGGGCACCATCCCGTCCAAGACCTTGCGTGAGGCCGTCCTCTACCTCACGGGCATGCAGCTTCGGGACCTGTACGGGGCCAGTTACCGAGTCAAGGAAGAGATCACGATCTCTGACCTGCTTGCCCGGCTGCAGCACGTGGTCGGTCGCGAGACGGAGGTAATCCGTTCGCAGCTGATGCGCAATCACATCGAATTGGTGCCGGGTACCGCCAGCTTCCTCGATCCGCACACGCTCACCGTCGAGATTGAAGGCGCGGGATCAGTCCGCACGCTAACTGCGAACTACATCGTCATCGCGACCGGTACTATGCCGGCCCATCCCTCGAACGTCGACTTCGACAGCCTACGTGTGCTCGATTCTGATCAAATCCTCACATTGGACACGGTGCCGGGCTCCTTAGTGGTGGTCGGCGCCGGCGTCATCGGTGTGGAGTACGCCTCGATGTTTGCTGCGTTAGGCAGCCGCGTCACGCTGGTGGAGAAGCGTGACAACATGCTCGACTTCTGCGATCCGGAGATCGTTGAATCCTTGAAGTTCCACCTACGTGACCACACCATGTCCTTCCGTTTCGGTGAGGAGGTCTCCTCGGTGGAAAGCTCCGGGCGGGGCACCATCACGACTCTAGCTTCCGGAAAGAAGATCGCCGCAGAGGTCGTCATGCACTCCGCAGGTCGGCAAGGCAACACGGCGAACTTGGGCCTCGACCTCGCAGGGCTTAAGACCGATCATCGGGGACGGCTCGTGGTGAACTCGAACTATCAGACCGAGGTGCCGCATATCTACGCGGTGGGTGATGTGATCGGCTTTCCTGCCCTGGCCTCAACGTCGATGGACCAGGGCCGCCTTGCCGCGGCACACGCGTTCAATGAGCCAGCCAACGAGCTCCGAAGTCTGCAGCCGATCGGCATCTACACGATTCCGGAGATCTCGTTCTGCGGTAAGACTGAAGGAGAGTTGACTCGTGAGTCAATTCCCTTCGAGGTCGGCATCTCCCGCTACCGCGAGCTGGCGCGTGGCCAGATCATTGGGGATTCCTACGGCATGTTGAAGTTGATCGTGCATGCCGACACCCGGGAGATCTTGGGGGTACACGTCTTCGGCAGTAACGCCACCGAACTGGTACACATCGGCCAGGCGATCATGGGATGCGGTGGGACAGTCGACTACCTCGTTGACACAGTCTTGAACTACCCAACGTTGTCAGAGGCGTACAAGGTCGCAGCTCTTGACGTCTCCAACAAGTTACGCGCAGTCGCCCGCTTTATGACCGAAATGGCCATTTCCGAGCCGAGCATGCTGTAGCAAACCGCCCCTCACCAAGCGCTGGTCAGACGCGGCGGAGAACTGCTACCACCTTGCCAAGAATCGTGGCGTGGTTGCCGTCAATTGGGTCGTATGCGGAGTTGTGCGGGATTAGCCACACCTGGCTGCCGGTTCGCTTGAAGGTCTTGACAGTTGCTTCGTCGTCAAGCAGCGCGGCGACAATGTCGCCGTTATTCGCGGTCGGCTGTTGCCGAACCACCACCCAGTCGCCATCGCAGATCGCAGCGTCGATCATGGAGTCGCCGCGCACCGATAGCAAGAACATCGTGCCGTCGCCGACCAGCTGTCGTGGTAACGCGAAGACATCCTCGATGCGCTCTTCAGCCAAGATCGGGCCACCGGCGGCGATACGTCCCAACACCGGAACATGAACCGGCTGCGGAAAGGCATCGCCGATGCCGGTCTCGTCTTCGCTGCTCGTCTGCGTGGAGAGCGAGAGCTCTCGGGTGCCAGCTCGCCGCTCACTGGGCAGTGCACTTCCACGCAGTGCATTTCCAGGCAGGAGCACTTCTAGAGCACGCGGACGATTTGGGTCCCGGCGGAGAAACCCTTTGGCTTCCAGCATCTTGAGCTGATGCGCAACGCTAGACGACGAGGCGAGGCCCACAGCGTCGCCCATCTCCCGGATGCTCGGCGGGTAACCCCGCCGTTCGACAGTGTCCTTGATCACTTCCAGAATGCGGCGCTGCCGAAGCGTCAGACCGTCGGCGTCGATCGGGCCGTCCGGAAATGAACTGACAGAGGCGCTCTCGCCGAGCTGAGCCGCTACATCGCTCGCTCGAGGGCGTCCGCGGCGCTTGCTGGGTGGCGGGAACTTTGGGTCACTCTGTGCCATAGCCCTGACGATAGAGCAATTCGGCGGGCACATTCAAACATTTGTTCGAGCGTGTTGCACGATCAGTTCATTTCTGGCAGACCGGCGGTCAATAGTGTCAGACCGCATTGATTCACTTTTTCCTAGCGACACGC
>JBKPEY010000148.1:0-10036 GCA_046744405.1 Actinomycetota bacterium | reverse complement strand
ATTCGTCCAATACCCTCATGTGTCACACTCTATATGAGAACCTCAATGCCGCATGGGGAAGGTCGAAAGCCCCGGAGTCTGCACCGGGGCTTCAGTCTCAGTAATCCAGCGCCGCTACCCTTCGTGCGGTGACCAGAGGGGCCAACGGCACATCAGGCGGCTGGCACAGCGGCTGCCGCTGCACACTGTGCCGTGAGGCGCACGCCGAGACGCAGAGAACGCTCAGCAGAGCCAGGGCACAGCAGCGGCTACCAGTCGAAATACGGCGACAACTCCTTGACGCCATCTATGCCGGCCAACCGTTCCGGAGTGTGCTGCGCGACCTGGGGCTGACATCCAACCAGGTTTGGGGGCTCACCAAGACCGACCAGCAATGGTCGGCGGACCTCGAGGCTGTGCTGACGGCTACCCGCCGCGGCGACCTGAAGCATGGCACTAACGCCGCCTATGTGGCCGGTTGTGTCTGCAAGGACTGTCGGGAGCATCAACGGCAGCGGATGGCGAAGAACCGCTAGCTCGATCGCTGGAATGAAGTGGTGGGGGCGGACGTGTACCTACGTCCGCGCCACTCCCAGGCTCCTTACTTGTTGGGGGCAGCCTCACCGGCAGGCGTGCAGCTGGTGTGGATAAGTCCGGTGGCACATAGTCCAGGGCCGTTGGTGAAATTCGTGCTCGGATCCTGGCCTTCAGCAAGCTGCCCCGTTGTGATCTGTTGTTGGATGGGAGTTCCCTCAACGGTCACCGTTACAGTAACTCCGGCCTCCTCAGCTCCACCCTCCCCAGGGGTCGCGTTCACGTCGATGGGAGCCGCGCTGGCAGAGGTGGTCGCGGCCATAACAGCTAATAGAGCACCAACCAACGAGAGGATTGCCCTTCTCATCTCTGCAACCTTTCTCCTTCAAGGACCTGCCACTGTGGCTGGCTCCGGCTGCTCACGGTAGCAGTGATCACTTTCACTGTGCGCGGATCTGCGCCTCCTTACTGCCATCCGTAAGGAAATATGAACCGCTGGCAAGGTTCGCTGTTCCTACAACCGCTTCCCGACCCGCAACGCCGCTAGTTCGATGACCGCGGCCGACAACAATCGCATCGTGGTTGCTACGACGCTGTCGAACTGGGCGGGTGTGGTGATCGATGCGTTGCCGGGCCAGGTGATGCGGATAGCTGCTGGTCGGCCGGGCGGCTCCAGCAACTCGATGGTGAGTTCGTCGTTGTTGGTGATCTTGCCGCGGGCAAGCTGAGTAGTCTGCATTTTGGGTGACTCCTAGGTTGATAGGTGTTCGCCTAGGCCTGCTCTGGTGTTCGCGCACCGGGCAGGCCGCTTACTTGTTGGTCTTGATCAGTCCCTCTGGAGTCCCTCACATGTCCAGCGCGGGCCGATTACACAGCCAACGTCTGCCAACGGAGAATCCGCTAGTCAGAAGGGTTTTGTTGGGTATCGTTGCTAGTCACAGCAATGCGGAAACAGAATCCGGCTTATCGACCGACTCGTCCCCATATCGCTCTTACCAGCGTCTTGAGGCCTCACCCCCTTCGCAGTCCCTCTGGAGAATCCCTCGAAGTCCCTGGGACTGCATCAATTGCCAGTCGTGGTCGGTCGTCGCTGTCGGGCCACAGATGGGAGCAGGTGTCCAGCGTTTCACTCGCGCTTGCATGACCAAGCCGCGCCTGCACAACCTTGACGCTCTCCCATGCCGAATTAGAAGCCTGGCGTAGTAATGCCGCAATTCGTGAAAGCCGGTTCCTTCGGGAGCACCGGCTTCCTTGACTGCATGTCGCCAGATGTCTCCGAACGAAGTGCGGCGGGACTGGATTTCAAGCCTCAGTCACAAACACGGGGCAGTTTTCCAGTGCTAAGTCAGCTCAATAGGATTCTCGGCTCATTGTTTCTACTAGGCTGCCTATTCCTTGGCCCATTTCTCAGTCTGAATACAGCGATGACGCGGTCGGACGCGCGCGTAGAATCCACGACCTTACGTGACAAACAAGGCAGGAAAGCATGAAAGCAATCCGGGTTGTTTCACCTGCTCCGCGCGCGCAGTGGAGCTCGGTGTTCGCATCCGATCCGGACGCGTTGCCCTCGCAGGCGCCTGAATGGACTGATGCCATCTGCAAGCGTTCGCCGTGGCGCGATGCCAGTCGGCTTTATGTCCTCGAGAACGGGCGACGAATCGTGTTCCCGATGACGCGCGTGGGGGCTGGCCATATTCTCTGCGGCGTTGTCTCGCCCCGTCGTGGTTGGGGATTCGGAGGCATCATTGCCGACGGCGGCGTGACGCCGTGTGACATCGCCCAGGTATCGGAGGACCTCGCCGGTATCGACGCGTTGCGGTTTCGCGTAAGGCCGAATCCCTTGCACACAGAGATGTGGGACAGGTTCGTACCGGAGTTTCCTCGTGTACGGAAGGTGTCCCACGTCGTCGATCTTCAGGGCGGTCCGGAGGCGATCCACGCTCGGTTCGGCCGCAGCGCCAAGAAAGGAATCGCAGCTGCAGAGAAGAACGGAGTCCGTGTCGAGACGGTGCCCGGCGTTGCACTCCTGGGAACGTTCTTCACACTTGCTCGTAAGTCGCGAGCCTCTTGGGCACGACGACAGCACGAGCCGGTCTGGCTCGCGCAGACGCGCGGTCGTCTTCGAGATTCCGAATCCAAGTGGAACCGCATCGCCGGATCACTCGGTCCGCGGTTTGAGGTAAGCGTCGCTTGGCAGGAGGACCGACCAGTCGCCGCCGGCATCGTGTTGCACGGACCGAATGCGCACGGAAGCCGCGCAGCGTGGGACCCCGGACTACGGAAGATCTGCGCACCGCATTTACTGAACTGGGTGGTACTGCAAAATGCGTACGCAAAGGGAGCACGCTGGTTCCACATGGGAGAAAGCGCGACCGCCGGCGCGGCGCAGTTCAAGGAGTTTCTCGGCGCACGCCGCGTTGAGTACGACGAGATCGACTACGAGCGCATACCGATCTCTCGTGCGAACACTTTCATCCGTTCAACCGTCAAGCGCATGGTTCGCTTCGAAGAGAGTGCAGACCCGGCGCTCGGTTTCTTTGGAGCATCGAAGTCGCCCAAGCGCCAATTATCGGACCAGGCGTGAACATCTCGTGCGTTGGTGCCGGGCCCGCTGGTCTCTACTTCGCGATTTTGATGAAGCAGCTCGATCGGCGTCACCACCTTTTCGTGTACGAACGCCAGCCTCCGGACGCCACCTACGGGTGGGGCGTCGTCTTTTGGCATAACCTTCTCGCACAACTCCGAGCCACCGACGGCGATGTCGCGCATGCAGTGCATGACGCATCGGTGCAATGGGGAAGTCAAGCACTCGAGATCGATGGTCGTCGCACAGTCAGGAGAAGCCAAGGAGGCGGGGGCTTCAGCATCGGGCGGCATCGGCTGCTGCAGATCCTGTCCAAGCGCGCGCTGGAGGCGGGAGTTAGCATCGAATACGGCCACGACATCGAGTGCCGGGAAGATCTCGCCGACGCCGATGTGATTGTCGCCGCAGACGGAGCTACGAGCCGGTTGCGCGAGACAGATATGACTCGCTTCGGCACAGAAATCGCGGACGGCGCAAACATGTACATCTGGCTCGGCACACCTAAGCGGTTCGACGGATTCACATTTGCGCTCGCTCGTACCGATTCGGGCTGGATCTGGTTCCATGGGTATCCGTTCAGTAATGAGATGAGCACCTGCGTGGTGGAGTGCTCTTCCGCCACGTGGACCGGGCTGGCGTTCGATCGGCTCGACTCTCGAGTCGCGATGACGAAGCTTTCGACGTTGTTCGCAACCTCGCTCGGCGGCGAGCCGCTTCTGAACCGCGACTCGACGTGGCACAAGTTCCGCACTGTCACCAATGCGCACTGGTATCACGAAAACGTCGTGTTGGCCGGTGACGCCGCGCACACGACGCACTTCACCATCGGATCCGGTACTCGGTTGGCGTTCGAAGACGCCATTTCGCTTGCCCGGCACGTCCATTCGTGCGCGAGCATCCCCGACGCCTTAAACGCCTACGAACGCCAGCGGCGAGCCGCCCTCGCCCAGCCGCAAAGCGAGGCTCGATTCAGCGCCCGTTGGTTCGAGAACATCGAACGGTACGCGGGCCTGCCCGATGAGCAGCTCTTCGCGTTGCTCCGAGAACGACGTTCACCGCTGCTCGCGCGCATCCCGCCTCGGTGGTACTACGAACTGAATCACGCGACCGAACGATTCGGCCTCATCGGCAAGCTCCGGGGGCGGGTTGGACCCACAGCGCGATCCGCGTACAGCCGCCTGTTCGGTTAGCTCCGCAGCCCCGTCGCAACGCTCACGGTGATCGGTTGCGGTCAGCGTCGCGCGACCGGATTTGCACCGTGCATTCGGCGTTCACCCGGGACGAGCACAGCTCGAGCCCTCGGGTTGAGCACATGACTCAATTCATGATCGAGCAAGTGGGCATGGCGCCGAACAAGCCGTCGTAGAGTCATCAGCCCATTCCCCATGCCGGATATTGGGTGGCGTCACCACCTGCGCGCAAAGGGAAGTGCCCCGTTTGCGGCGAGCGCCGCAGTCATCAGCGGCCAGGATGGCGAGGCAGCGCACGTAGGGCGATTAGCTGAGCACCGCCCACAACACCAATAGCCCAGATCCACCGACTGCGACGAGACCGCCCACCGAGAGCAGGAACGCTTTTAGGTCGTTTGTCATCAGGAACCTCCAGCCTTATGTCGCGCCTGTGCCGTCGCACTCTCCGGCAATGATGCGGACGATCGCCGTCGCCACAGCAGGGCAGTGGCCGGCTACAACTGTTGTCGGCCGTATCGGCCGATGCACCCGCGCAAGCGGCGGGGTTTTCGTAGGTTTGATCAAGATCACGGTGATCTCGTCGTTGTTGTTGATCTTGGCTTCGGACAGGGTAGTTGATTGTTCACGGGTCTCGACTCCTAACCAGTCGGGGTCCTAGGCCCGGTCGGGGTTTGCGTCACCGGCTGGGCCGCTTACTTGGTCTTTGTGAGTCCCTCCGGAGTCCCTCAGATATCCAGCAGGATTTATGACAGCCAACGCCTGCCAACGGCAGAATCCGCTAGTCAGACAGACATTGTTGGGGTATTACCGCTTGTGACGGCGACGCGAAAGCGGATCCGGCGTGTCGACCCACTCGTCTCGTCCCCAATATTACGATTCGAGCACTAATCGTGGCTAGGTGGCAATTCCTGGGTAAACACGACACTGGTCTGCCGGCTACTGGTTAAATGAACCGCCGAATTCGGCGACGATGCCCGTCTAGGAGGTGACAGCAAATGCCCCCATGGTTGTGGACCGTGATCGGAGTGCTGGTCGTGATCATCTTGGTGATCGTGGTCTTGCAGCTTATCTAAACCCCACCAAGGCCCGCCGTTCCAGCGGACGGCGGGCTTTTGCATGCTGACGAAGGCGGCATTCTTCCCGGAGGGAGGTGTGGGCGATACCGTGCATTCAGAGATGCCAGTCGGCCGACGACCACCGCCACCTGGCGAACCGTTGACCGCGACCACCGATGCACGTCGCGCACCGAGGAAGGTTGACCATGACCCAGACCGCCAGCACCGAATTTCCTGCTTTGGACAGCGATCCCATCGAGAAGCTCGCTATCGACACCATTCGTACCCTGTGTATCGATGCCGTCCAGGCAGCCAACTCCGGGCACCCTGGCACGCCAATGGCACTGGCGCCGGTGATGTACTCGGTCTGGAAAAAGCTACGCTTCGATCCGGATCATCCCATCTGGAGCAATCGCGATCGCTTCGTGCTATCCGCCGGTCACGCTTCGACGTTGCTCTATTCGACACTCCATTTGGCAGGGGTCAAGTCGGTCAATCCTCAGTATGAGGTTCTCGGCGAGCTAGCCGTCCCACTGGAGGACCTGAAGAAGTTCCGCCAACTTGATTCCAAGTGCCCTGGACATCCGGAATACCGCTGGACTGCCGGCATTGAATGCACCACCGGTCCACTCGGCACCGGCATCGCGACCAGCGTCGGCATGGCAGTCGCTGGTCTGTGGCAGGCAGCCACCTTCAACCGACCGGGTTACGACCTGTTCGACTACAACGTCTACGCGATTGCTGGTGACGGCTGCATGATGGAAGGCATCGGCTCCGAGGCCGCGTCCTTCGCGGGGCATCAGAAGCTTTCCAATCTCTGCTGGCTCTACGACAGCAACAAGATCACTATCGAGGGCAGCACCGATCTGGCCTTCACCGAGGACGTCGCGACGCGGTTCGAGGGCTATGGCTGGGCGATCCAGCACGTCGACGACGCCAATGATCTTGATGCGCTCGCTCGAGCACTCGATGCGTTCGAGGCTGAACAGGAACGGCCGACCTTGATCGTCGTCAAGAGCATCATCGGTTATGGCGCCCCGACCAAGCAGGGCAGCCACTCAGCGCACGGCGAGCCCTTAGGTGTGGATGAAGTCCGGGGTACCAAGCGGAACTACGGCTGGCCGGAAGACGAGACCTTCCTGGTTCCTGAGAAAGTGCGCAGCCACTTCGCCGATCTCGGCAAGCGAGGTGCCGAGACACGCGCTACGTGGGACGATCTCTTTGCCAAGTATGGCGAGGAGTATCCCGAACTCGCCGATCAACTCGACAACATGCAACGGCGCCAGTTACACGAGGATTGGGATGCCGACCTGCCTGAATATCCCGCGGATCCGAAGGGCGTCGCCAGCCGAGACAGCAACCAGAAGGTGATGAACATCGTCGCGCAGGCCGTGCCCTGGCTGATCGGTGGTTCCTCGGATCTAGCGCCGTCCAACAAGTCGCGTCTCACGTTCGAGGGCGCGGGAGACTTCCAACCGGACAATCGGGCCGGTCGCAACTTGCACTTCGGGGTCCGCGAGCATGCTGCCGGCGCTATCACCAACGGACTGGCGCTTAGCAAGATCAGGGCGTACCAGGCGGGATTCTTGATCTTCTCGGACTTCCAGCGCGGCGCGTTGCGGCTGTCGGCGCTGATGGAGCTTCCGGTCATCCATGTCTACACTCACGACTCCATTGGCGTCGGTGAGGACGGCCCGACCCACCAGCCCGTCGAGCATCTGGCGTCGCTGCGCGCGCTGCCAGGCATGATTGACATGCGCCCGGCAGATGCCAACGAGGTCGTTGAAGCGTGGCGAGTGATCATGCCGCTGCGGCATGACCCGGTGGCCCTGATCTTGTCACGGCAAGCGTTGCCAACCCTTGATCGCAGCAAATATGCATCGGCGCGTGGTGTGGCTAATGGCGCCTACGTACTGGCCGGCGATCCCAACGAGACCCCAGACGTGATCTTGATCGCCACCGGCAGTGAGGTTGCGCTTGCGGTCTCGGCGTACGAGCAGCTGATTGATGAGGGGATCAAGGCACGGGTGGTCAGCATGCCGTCGTGGGAGTTGTTCGACCGGCAGACCGACGAATACCGGGATTCGGTGCTGCCGCCCGAGGTGACCGCGCGGGTGGTGATTGAGCAAGCCTCGTCGTTCGGCTGGGATCGCTGGGCCGGCACCGAAGGCCAGATCATCGCCATGAGCACCTTCGGCGCCTCGGCCCCGCTCAAAGCGCTGCAATCGAAGTTCGGATTCACTCCGGAGGCAGTCGTGGCGGCGGCTAAACGTCAGATCGGTCGCTGAACGGTCCGGGCGACCTCAAACGCCACCGCGCCCTTGGCATAGTCGGCTGATGTCAGCCGGACCAGCACCTCCTGCCCTAGGCGTAGCTGGTCACCGATCAGCCGGGCCTCGACGGCCGGTTCTTCGATCATCACCGTGCCCTGCTGCTTGTCGCGATTGACTTCGATCACGGTGCCGATGAATGTTTGGCCAACCCGGTCAGCCAGCAGATAGATCTCGAGCAGATCGATGATCGCTCGCTCGTACTTCTTGGCCCGTCGTTCCGCCGCCGCCATCTGCTCGGGCAGGCCCTCGAGGGAGTGGAAGACCCACGCCGGTACCGGCTGATCTGCACATAGGGCGACGCAGATCTCCCCGGCGTAGCGGTCCACGAGGCGTCGCAGTGGGGCCGTGGTATGGGTGTAATCGCTGGCGAGTGCGGCATGATCAACGTCTTCAGGGATACCGCCACTAAAGCTCCGATACCCCGCGCCCCGGAACAGCCTGGTGGCGGAGTTGAGCATCGCTGCCTGATCTGGGCGAGCCGGGTGAAGGCTACGGACGAATTCGGGATAGTCCATCTCAGGGGGCCAGACAATGCGAAGCGCTTTGGCAACGTGCCGCAGCCTGCCCAACGAGTAGGCATCCGCCGGCGGCATAGTCCGCAAGATGCCGACTTCGCCATACAGCATCATGTGTGCGGCCGCCATACCGGTTAGCAGCGAGATCTGCGCGTTCCACCCCTCCACAGGATCTGGAGCCCGAAAACGCAGGGTCCAGCCGTTTCCATGACGCTGGATCTCTTGCTGCGGAATCTTCAAGCTCACTCCACCGCGATCCCGTTCCCGGATTTCACGCCATTGGCCCACCAGTTTGAGCAGGGTAAGCGTGTCCCGGGGTGTACTTGCGTCGATCTCTTGCTGAGCCTCCGCATAGCTGAGTTGGGCGCGGCTGCGCACCTTGGCCCGTACGACCTCGGCCGACTGCGTCTGACCGCGATAGTCCAATGTGATCGTCCACAACAGCGCTGGACGGACCTCATTCGGGAGCAAGCTGGCCGCCCCTTCGCTCAGCGCCGGCGGATGCAGTGGGGCTCGACGGTCTGGCGCATAGAAGGTGGTGCCGCGCCGGTGCGCCTCAACATCGATCGGGTCCCCTGGCCGAACAAACGCTGCCAGGTCGGCGATCGCGTACGAAACCACAAACTCCCCACTCGGGCCGCGCGCAATGTGCAACGCCTGATCAAGATCACGAGAACCGGCGGGATCAATGGTGATCAACTCCAGATCCGTACGGTCAAGATCAGGAAGTCGCGGTTCGCCGGCGGCCTGCTCGGCGGCAGCCACGACCTCGGCGGGAAAGTCGGACGGTACTTCCGCGGCGGCACGAATGGCCGCTAAGCCGTCCGCGAGCTCGTTGGGCACAACCGGTGGCAGGCCGAGCTTGCGGGCTGGCATGACCGCAGTTTAGTGGGGTCAGTTCCCCTGGCCAGACATCAGCTAGGGCGGTCGACCGTGTACTGCCGCGGGACAGGATCTCCATCTAGGGCGCGATTGACCAACGCGTCGGCCGCTTTGTTGAGTTCGCGCGGCACCCAGGTCCAGGTCACTGCCGCCGGCCGCAACCGAGCTGCCTCAAGCGCGAGCACCTTCATGTCGGCGTGCTTGATCTTCCACCGGCCAGCCATCTGCTCGATCACCAGCTTGGAGTCCATTCGCACTTCCAGCGCTGCAGTCGGGTCGAGCTCACGGGCCATTTCCAGTCCGGCGATTAAGCCGCGATATTCGGCAACATTGTTCGTGGCACGTCCGATGGGCAGGCCTTCGGCTGCCAGTACCTTCGATGTTTGGCCGTCTCGTACCACCGCTCCATAGGCGGCTGGTCCTGGATTGCCGCGCGCGCCGCCGTCCGCCTCAATGATCAAATGACGCTCGGTCTTGCCACCTACGAATTCTTCTGTGCGATCGAAGAGATCGGGTGCACTGCGTTCGTTGGCGGGTTGCTTGGCCATCACAACCCCGAGTGCGCCAAACCCGACTGCGGCGTGCGGATAAGGATCCGGCCGCATTCCTCGCATCGCAGCACTTCATCTTCAGCTGCTGCTGAGAAGGTGCGCAGATCAGCCGCGTTGATCTCCAGCTGGCAGCCCGTACAACGGCGTTGCCGAATCTCAGCAGCGCCGACTCCTCCATGGTTGGCGCCGATCTTGTCGTAGAGAGACAGCAAGTCTCCTGGTATCAGCGGGGCGATCTCAGCCCGCTCCGCGCGCAGGCCACCCATTTCGAGCTCTAGTTCTCCGAGCTGTTGATCGCGTTCGGCAATGGTCCGTGCCAAGTTGTCGTCGACGTCCGCTATCCGCGTACGCAGTCTCTCTCGACTCTCCGCCGCCGCCTCGAGTTGCTCCATCACCTCCAGCTCGGCATCCTC